>NZ_JADKSL010000039.1:0-9741 GCF_015351275.1 Pseudoclavibacter sp. VKM Ac-2867 | reverse complement strand
CGCACGTGAATCCGGTGATTCACGTGCGCAACCCCCACATCTGTGCTTGGAGGGCGCGCGGGAGGCGTTGGTGGCGGCCCGGGGAGGCGGGGGTGTGGGTGGACCGGGTGGAGGCGCGAACCCGGCCGCCGCGCAGACCTTGGGGTTGTGCAGGCGCTGAGGCTCAGGTGGATGCGCGAGCCCCAGGTCTGTGGGCAAGTGGGCGCGCGGGCAGGGGGTTCTGCGCAGACCTGGGGTTTGCGCAGGCGGAGGGGCTCCCGCAGGTGCGGAAGGCCCTGGTCTGTGGATGCGTGGGTGCGTGGGCAGGGTTCTGCGCAGACCTGGGGTTTGCGCAGGCGGCAGGGCGCCTGCAGGTGCGGAAGGCCTAGGGCTGGAGGCGCGTGGGCGCGGGGAGGCGCGTACCTGAGTGTTGCGTAGACCTGGGGGTTGTGTAGGCGGAAGGGGCTCCCGCAGGTGCGCATGGCCCAGGTCTGTGGGCGCGCGGGCGGGGCTTTTGCGGAGACCTGGGGGTTGCGCAGGCTGTGGGGCTCCCGGAGGTGCGCGTGGCCCAGGTCTGTGAGCGCGTGGGCGCGCGGGCAGGGATCTGCGTAGACCTGGGGGTTGTGCAGGTTGTGGGGCCCCGAAGGTGCGCATGGCCCAGGTCTGTGGGTGCGTGGGTGCGTGAGCGGGGATCTGCGCAGACCTGGGGGTTGCGCAGGCGGAGGGGCTCCCGCGAGTGCGCAAGCCCCAGGTTTGCGGACCGGCTGCGTTGAGGCCGGGCGGCCGGCCGGCCGGGCGGCGGCGGGTTCCGGCTGCTCCGGCGGCGTTCTTGTTGCCGGACTGCCCGCATCCGCAGCACCTAAGGCGCACATCAGTCTTTCTTATGACTGAAACCGACATAAGTGCGTAGAGTGGACGCACAGACACAGAGAGTGAGCAACGATGCTTCTCGAGAGAGACCTCATCCAGTCCGTCGGCTTCCGCAACGTGCGCGATGGCGACACGGTCACCGGATTCCAATTCCAGCTCCGCATGCCGTCGTACCGCGGCATGGCGGCCTCGCTCATCGACGGGGTCGGCGTTGAGATCCCCGGCGTCGTCGACGTGGATCCGACCGTCCCGCTCTGGACGCTCCAGGGGAACACGTACACGCTCGAGGAGCTGTGGGTGTCAAAGGATGTGCGCTGGCAGCTCGACGAACCCGCCACCGTCACCGTCCCCCTCGATGGTGGCCTGCCGGACGGCGTGCACGAGCTCTCAGTCGACCTGCGCCTGCGGATGTCGTACATCCCGCTCGAGCACCAGCCGAGCCGCTACCAGGTCTCCAAGCATGTGACGCTGACCCCAGAGGCGCAGGGTGCGCAGTTCAACTACGGCGTCTCCCTCTACAGCTACATGGGCGACTACGGCACGGTCATGGACCTCGAGACCGCGCTGCGCTCGATCGCCGACCTCGGGGCCACCGGCGTCGAGATCCTCGGCGAGGGGCACATCCCGAACTACCCGAACCCGAGCGACGAGTGGGTCGATGAATGGTTCGCGCTGCTCGAGAAGTACGCGCTCGAGCCCACCAACTACGGTTCCTGGATCGACACGCGGCTGCACTCGAGCGGACCGCAGGCCCGCGACCTCACGGCCGCGGAGGGCGCCGAGATCCTCCAGCGCGACCTGCGCCTCGCCAAGCGCCTCGGCTTCAGGTTCGTGCGCCCGAAGATCGGCGTCGTCACGAGCGACCTCGTGCCCCACCACAGTTGGACGGAAGCCGTCGAGCTGAGCCTCCCGCTCGCCGCAGAGCTCGACGTCATCATCTGCCCGGAGATCCACTCGCCGACGCCCATCAAGCACGAGGTCGTCGACGACTACATCGCGCTCATCAAGCGCACCGGCACGAAGCACTTCGGGCTGCTCCTCGACACGGGCATCTTCCAGGACCGGCCGATCCCGCTGCGCCCGGGCGAGCTGCCGGGCAAGCGCCCCGACTTCCTCGACGGCATCGGCGTCGACCCCGCCGATATCGCCGGCATCATCGAGCACGTCGTGTTCATCCAGGCCAAGTTCCACGACATCGACGAGCACCTCGAGGACCAGCAGATCCCGTGGGAGCCCGTGCTCAAAGCGCTCAAGGACGTCGGCTACACGGGCTACCTCTCGAGCGAGTACGAGGGCGAGCGGGAGCCGTGGCGCTCCATCGAGCAGGTCCGCCGCCAGCACTCCCTCATCCGTCAGCTCGCAGACCGCCTCTGAAGCGTCGACCTCCCCACTTTCGATCACCGCAAAGGATCCACACATGTACCAGCTCGCACCGAACATCGAACTCCTCTTCGCCGAGGCAGGCGACTACCACGACCGTGTCCGCGCGGCCGCCGCAGCCGGCTTCGACGCCGTCGAAATGTGGGGCGCAACGGGCAAGGACGCGCCCGCCAAGCCCAAGGACATCCCCGCCCTCAAAGCGGCGCTGGAGGAGACCGGCACGCAGCTCACGGCGCAGCTCGCCGAACCGCGCACGCAGTTCATGATCCCGCCCAAGGACCACTCCTTCTTCTACCAGTGCCTCGATGAGGGCGTCGCCATCGCCCAGGAGCTCGGCTGCCCGCGCCTCGTCGTCGGCAGCGGCACGGGCTTCGGCGGCTCCAAGCGCCAGACGCAGCTCGACGAGCTCATCGCCATCTACGAGAAGGCCATCGCCCAGATCGACGGCTCCGGCATCACCCTCGTGCTCGAGCCGGTCAACATCCGCGTCGACCACCCGGGCGCGCTGCTCGACCGCACCTCCGAAGCCGTCTACGTCGCCCGCGGCGTCGACTCCCCGAACTTCGGCGTGCTCTACGACATCTACCACTCGGCCGTCGAGGGCGAGGACATGGCCGCCGAGCTCGCCAACGCCGGCGACATCGTCAAGTACGTGCAGCTCGCAGATGCACCTGGCCGAGGCGAGCCCGGCAGCGGTGCGCTCGACTGGGCGGAGAAGTTCTCCGTGCTGCGCGCATCCGGTTACGACGGGCCGATCGGCCTCGAGTACTACCCGACGCAGGAGTCTGCGGCGTCGGTCGCCTACGTGAAGGAAGCAGCGGCCTCGGCATGAGCCGCTACCCAGAGCGCGTCGACGTCGCAATCGTCGGCAGCGGCCCCGCCGGCGCGACGTACGCGCGCATCCTGAGCGAGTCGGCGCCGGAGCTGCGCATCGCGATGTTCGAGGTCGGGCCGACCGTCTCGAACCCTCCCGGTGCGCATGTCAAGAACATCGAAGACCTCGAGGCGCGGAGCGCAGCCCAGCGCCGCTCCGAGGGGACCGGGGAAGCGGCATCCAAGCTCAACAGCCCCGTGGCCCTCGCGCAGGGGAAGCGGCAGTCGCGTCCAGGAACGTACATCCTGCCCGACGGTGACTTCTCAGTCGACGGTGGAGACGGGATGCCCGTCGCGGCCATGTCCAGCAACGTCGGCGGCATGTCGGCGCACTGGACCGGCGCGTGCCCGCGGCCAGGTGGGCGCGAGCGGATCGCCTTCCTCGACGGCACGGGAGAGCTCGACGAGCTCCTCGACGAGGCTGACCGACTGCTCGGCGTTACCACGGATGCCTTCGACGATGCTCCGTTCACGCAACTCATTCGCGACCGCCTCTCGCCCGCGGTCGATGAAGGCCGTGAGCCAGCCGCCCGCGTGCAGCGCATGCCGCTTGCGGTCCGCCGCCGCGGCGACGGACGCCTCGTGTGGTCAGGCTCCGACGTCGTTCTCGGTGACGTCACGCGCCAGAACCCCAACTATTCGCTCTTCGACGAATCCCTCGTCACCCGGACCGTCATCGGCGACGACGGAGCGGTCGCAGGAGTCGAGGTGCGTGACCTCAGCGAAGCCGGCGACAGTCAGCTCAGCTTCGTCGGAGCGCGAGTCGTCATCATCGCGGCGGACGCGCTGCGCACCCCCCAGGTCCTCTGGGCTTCCGGCATTCGGCCGGACGCCCTCGGCCGCTACCTCAACGACCAGACGCAGATCGTGTTCGCTGCTCGGATCACGGGCCTCGAAGCGTCGGCAGACCAGATTGCGGATGCGGCTCAACGCCCTGCAGGCACGATCACCGAGACCAGTGGCGTGAGCTGGATCCCGTACACCGATGATCAGCCCTTCCACGGGCAGGTCATGCAGCTCGATGCGTCGCCGGTTCCCATCGCAGACGACGACGCCGTCATTCCCGGCTCCATCGTCGGCCTCGGCCTGTTCTGCGCGAAAGACCTGCAGCGTGACGACCGTGTGCTCTTCGAGGACGGTCACCTCGACAGCTACGGGATGCCCGCCGTTCGCATCCACTACACCGCGACCGACCACGACCGGGAGGTCATGGAAGCCGCCAAGCAGCGCCTGCTGACGCTGGGCCGAGCGATCGGCGAACCACTCGACGACCGAGCCATGGTGTTGCCGTTCGGCGCTTCCCTGCACTACCAGGGCACCACCCGCATGGGCGAGACCGACGACGGCGAGAGCGTCTGCTCTCCGACAAGTGAGGTGTGGGGCGTGCCGGGGCTCTACGTCGCCGGCAACGGCGTCATCCCGACCTCGACTGCCTGCAACCCCACGCTCACGGGCGTCGCGCTCGCGGTGAAGGGCGCCCGCGACGTCGCGGCGAAGCTCACCGCCGCACCAGCCGTCGCCGCCCAGGCGACACGGAACTGACCATGACTGACAACTGGCTAGGAGGCCACCATGATTCCTGATCGGATCATCGAGCAGGACACGCTCAAGACGAACGGCACGCGAACCTCGGTCGAGGTGCGCCTGCCCTGGTACCGCTCGCTCCCCGCATCCTGCATCTCGGAGTTCGGCCTCTCGGTCGACGGCATCGCCGCCCCGCTCGAGACGCTGCGCTGGACCATGAACGGCAAGACCTACGCACCGGATGAGCTCGCGGGCGACACCAGCGAGTGGTGGTTCCCGACCGACTCGGTTGTCGTCGAAGGAGACATCCCGCTCGCCGCGGGTGACGGGGACCACACCGTCGACGTCGACCTGAAGCTCTACATCCCGTACATCATCACCGACCACGGGGTGCTCCGCATCGAAGAACACAACTCCAAGACGATGAAGGCGGTCTCCGCATGACTGGCGAGCTCGGCACCCCCATCCAGGGGGTCACCCTGTACAGCTTCACCCGCGCGTTCCACGGGCGCGAGTACGACCTCGAAGGCCTCCTCCGCAAGGTCGCGGCCGAGGGCTTCGGGCCGGGCCTCGAGCTCATCGGCTTCTCGAGCATCCGCGGCTTCCCGAACATCACCGACGAGTTCGCCGGCTGGTTCTCGGACCTCGTCGAGGAGCTCGACCTCGTGCGCACCTCGCTCGCGGTCAACGCCGACATCGGCATCCACCGCGACCGCCTGCTGTCGCAGGATGAGCTCGTCGAGTACATGACGCGCCAGATCGAGGCGGCCGCGAAGCTCGGCTTCCCCGTCGCCCGCGTGCAGATCTCGATCACGCCGGACTCGATGGAGCAGCTCGCGCCGATCGCCGAGAAGCACGGCGTGACCCTCGCGCTCGAGGTGCACGCCGACCAGTACGCCTCGCACCCGCGCATCCTCGCGCTGCGCGACCGCTTCGAGCAGGTCGGCTCCCCGTTCCTCGGCTTCACCGCCGACTGGGGCGCCACCACCAAGGCGTTCGCCCCATCGGCCGTCGAGGCCTACCGCCGCCGCGGCGCTTCGGAGGAGCTGCTCGCCGAGCTCGTCGAGCTGTGGGACGGCTACTACGCCGAGGGCCCGCCGGCCGACCAGGGCGTGCACGGCAAGCGCTTCGGCTCGTTCATCGGCCTCGCCGCCAAGCACGGCCGTCCAGACTTCGGCATCGACTTCGCCATCAACGGCACCGGCCTCTTCGGCCCGGCCCGCGTCGAGGACTGGCTCGAGATCATGCCGTGGGTCAAGCACGTGCACGGCAAGTTCTTCGGCATCGACGAGCACGGCGAGGAGCCCTCGGTTCCCGTGCGCGAGCTCATCGCGCTGCTTGTCGAGCAGGGCTACTCGGGCGCCGTCTCGAGCGAGTACGAGGGCTGGCACTGGAACCACTGGCAGAGCCCGTTCGACATCATCCGCGCCGAACACGCCGTGCAGCGCTCCGCTGCAGCGGATGCGGGATCGCGCATGATCACCGACCCCGCCGAGGCGCGCCGCATCCTCGCCGCCCACCATGCGCTGCCCGTACGCAGCTGACCGCCGGGACCAGAAGGAGAACACCATGACAGATGGAATCGCAGGAACGGGCATCAAGCTCGGCATCACCCTCTACTCGCTGACCTCGGAGTTCGCGGCCGGCCTCTACACGCCGGAGACGCTTGTCGAGGCGGTGCACAAGGAGGGCCTCGGCACTGGCGTCGAGTTCAACATCGCGCAGCTGCTGCGCACCTACCCGGACACCGACAAGGAGTTCGTGAAGTTCTGGCGCGACACCCTCGAGCGCGACGGCCTCGAGCCCAGCGCCGTCGGCACCAACCTCGACATGGGGCGCCGCAAGGACCGCGACATGACGCCGGACGAGGAGTACGAGTTCTTCGCGCGCCAGCTCGCGACGGCCAACGACTTCGGCTTCCGCACCGTCGTCATCCGCTCGGCGGGCAAGGAGCTGCTCGCGCGTCTCCTGCCGCTCGCCGAGAAGTACGACCAGCGCCTCGGCTACGAGATCCACGCCCCCTCCGGCCCGAACGCCCCGCAGATCCACGCGATCCGCGAGATGTACGAGGAGCTCGGCAGCGAGCGCCTCGGCTTCACGGCCGACTTCAGCTCGACGATGCACAGCCTCTCGCCGCGCCTGCTGCGCACGCTCAGCAGCATGGGCATGCCGGAGGAGTACTTCCCCGTCATGGACGAGATCTGGCGCCGCCCGCAGCCGATGCACGTGCGCAACCAGGCCTTCGAGGACTTCCTCACGGAGGAGAAGTTCGACTTCGCCCGCCTCGGCCCGTTCACGCGCCTCGCGTTCAACATGCACGGTCTCGTCGAGCCTGAGGAGTGGCTCGACATCATGCCGCAGATGTTCCACGTGCACGCGAAGTTCTACGACATCGACGAGCACGGCCAGGAGCCGGCCATGGACACGGCGCGCATCGTGCGCCAGTTCGTCAAGGGCGGCTACCAGGGCTACCTCTCCAGCGAGTGGGAGGGCCACGCGTTCGCCGACCTCGGCGAGAGCGACCCGGTCGAGCAGGTGCGCCAGCAGCACGCGCTCATGCGCCGTGCCATCGAAGAGACCGCGGCCGAGGCGAACAGCCTCACGGTCGCCTGAGGCTAGGGAACAGACACATGGCAACACACAATTCGCTCTTCGCCGAGAAGGACGTCACCCGGCGCGAGGACGGCATCAGCGTCTCCGTGCAGATCCCCTGGTACCGCAGCCTCTGGCTGTCGGCCGTCGACAACGTCGAAGTCAACGTCAACGGGGTGTCCGTCCCGAAGGACAAGCTGCGCTTCGACCTCGCCGGGCGCTCCTACACGATCGACGAGCTGCCCGAGCAGTCGGAGACCCTCTGGTTCCTCTCCGACCGGCCCGACATCGTCATCCAGCTGGATGAGGTGCCCGCCGCCGGCGACAAGCTCACGGTCGAGGTCGTGCTCACGATGCGACTCCTCTACATGCAGATCGCGCCGGGCCGCTATGTCACCAACCGCGTCCCCGTCGAGCGCGAAGTGGTCCTCGCATGACCCGGCCGTTGCGCGTGGCCATGATCGGCTACGGCTTCATGGGAGCCGCTCACTCGGTCGGCTGGCGGCAGGCGCCTCGCGTCTTCGGCCTGCCAGCCGAGGTCGAGATGGCGGTTGTGGTCGGGCGCAACGGCAACGCGGTCGCGGAGGCCGCGAAGCAGTGGGGCTGGCAGGAGTCGGCCACCGACTGGCGTGAGGTCATCGCGCGAGACGACATCGACATCGTCGACATCGTCACGCCCGGTGACTCGCACGCCGAGATCGCCATCGCGGCGCTCGAGGCGGGCAAGCACGTCATCGTCGAGAAGCCGCTCTCCAACACGGTCGCCGAGGGCGAGGCGATGGCGGATGCTGCTGCGCGTGCAGCAGAGCGTGGCGTGAAGTCGATGGTCGGCTTCACCTACCGCCGCGTGCCGGCCGTCACCCTGCTCCGCGACCTCATCGCCGAGGGCAAGATCGGGCGCATCCACCGGGTGCGTGCGTCCTACCAGCAGGACTGGCTGGTCGACCCGGACGCACCGCTCTCGTGGCGCCTGCAGAAGGAGCTCGCGGGTTCGGGCGCGCTCGGCGACATCGGGGCGCACGCCATCGACCTCACGCAGTTCGTCACGGGCCAGAGCGTCGACCGGGTCTCCGGCACGATCGACACGATCATCGCCGAGCGTCCGCTCGCCGACGGCTCGGGCACTGGGGCGGTGACTGTCGACGACATCGCGATCTTCACCGGACGGCTCTCAGGCGGGGCGCTCGCCTCGTTCGACGCGAGCCGCTTCGCAACGGGCCGCAAGAACGCGCTCTCCATCGAGGTCTCCGGCGAGTTCGGCGCCCTCGCCTGGAACTTCGAGGACCTCAACTCGCTGCAGTACTACGACCGCACGGCGGATAGCCGGGCGCAGGGATTCGCGCAGGTCCTCGTGACCGAGCCCGAGCATCCGTACGTCGCAGCCTGGTGGCCGGCCGGTCACATGCTCGGCTACGAGCACGGCTTCACCCACCAGGTCGTCGACCTCGTCACCTCCATCGCAGACGGCACCCCGCTGCACTCGAGCTTCGAAGAGGGGCTCAGCGTGCAGCGTGTGCTCGACGCCGTCGAGCGCAGCTCGGCCGCGGAGAGCGCGTGGGTCGAGACCCGGTCCGCTGTCGCTGTCTGAGCAGCGCGGCCCAAGCATTCTGGAACGTTAGTTAAGAGGAGAAGCATGTCTCGTCCTGTCACGTTGTTCACCGGTCAGTGGGCCGATCTGCCGTTCGAGGAGGTTGCGCGGCTCGCGGGGGAGTGGGGCTACGACGGCTTGGAGATCGCCTGCTGGGGTGATCATCTGGATCCGTGGCGGTGGGACGACGCCGAGTACGTCCAGGGGCGGCTCGACATTCTCGAGCGCAATGGTCTCAAAGTGTGGACGATCTCGAACCACCTGAAGGGTCAGGTCGTGTGTGATGACCCGATCGATCAGCGCCACCGGGACATCGTCTCCGACCGCGTGTGGGGCGACGGCGAGCCCGAGGGGGTGCGGCAGCGCGCGGCGGAGGAGCTGAAGAACACCGCCCGCCTGGCCGCAGCGCTGGGGGTGAAGACGGTCACCGGCTTCACGGGCTCGAGCATTTGGAAGTACGTCGCGATGTTCCCTCCCGCGACGGAGGCGATGGTGGACGCGGGCTACCAGGACTTCGCCGACCGGTGGAACCCGATCCTGGATGTGTTCGAGGAGGTCGGGGTCCGGTTCGCGCACGAGGTGCACCCGTCGGAGATCGCGTATGACTACTGGACCACGAAGCGTGCGCTGGAAGCGATCGGGCATCGGGAGTCGTTCGGGCTGAACTGGGATCCGTCGCACATGGTGTGGCAGGACATCGACCCGGTGGGGTTCTTGTGGGACTTCCAGGACCGCATCTATCACGTGCACTGCAAGGACACGAAGAAGCGCCTCAGCAATGGTCGGAATGGGCGGTTGTCGTCGCATCTGCCGTGGGCGGATCCGCGCCGGGGTTGGGACTTCATCTCGACCGGGCACGGGGACGTGCCGTGGGAGGACTGCTTCCGCATGTTGAACGCGATCGGCTACGAGGGTCCGCTGTCGGTGGAGTGGGA
>NZ_JADKSL010000038.1:0-11320 GCF_015351275.1 Pseudoclavibacter sp. VKM Ac-2867 | reverse complement strand
GGCACCTGGTCGAGGGTGTAGTCGGCGTCCACGAGCGACTCCCATGGGAACTGCGGCGTCGCCTCGATGAAGCGCACGGCCTTGCCGAGCACCTCGAGCGGGTAGCGGATGGCGGCGCGGATCTGCACACCGGTCCGGGTGAAGAGGCCAGGGTCGAAGTCCGTGTACTTGTTCGGAGAGATGTTGCCGATCTCGACGACGATGCCGCCGGATCTCGCCGACCGCACCGACTCCGAGAACGCGGACGGCACGCCGGTGAGGTCGATCACGACGTCACCGCCCCCGCCCGTCGCGTCGCGGACGAGCTGCACGCGTGCCGCGCCGTCAGCAGCCTGCGAGAGATCGATCGTGTGGTGGGCGCCGAAGTCCTTGACCTTCTCGAGCCGACTCGGCGTCATCTCCGCCACGTAGACCTCCGCCCCCAGCACGGAGGCGACGGCGGAGGCGCAGACGCCGAGCCCGCCTGCGCCGAAGATGACGACCTTGTCTCCGTAGGAGACCTCCCCGAGGAGGCACCCGTAGTAGACCTGCGACAGGGCGCAGTTGGCCGAGGAGGCCGCCTTCGAGGTGACGCCGTCCGGCACCTTGTACACGGCCTGGTTCGGGCCCACCGCGTAGTGCGTGCCGAACGTGCCGAAGAAGTGCGGGGCTTCGTCGGCCTGCTTCGACCATCCCGTGTAGGCGTTTCGGCAGATGTTGCCGTGCCCGTTGTTGCATTCGGGACAGCGGCGGCAGGCCTGGAAGTACGTGGCGACAACTCGATCTCCCACGGCGAGCGGGGCTCCCGCGAAGTCGGTCGTGACGCCGTCTCCGAGGGCCGCGACACGGCCGACGCCCTCGTGTCCCATGACGCAGCCGGGTCGAACCAGGGGGTGGCTGCCGTGCAGGATGTGCACGTCGGAACCGCACACGTTGGCGCGGATCATGGACAGCACGACCCCGCCTGGAACGGGGGAGGGCACCTCGTAGGACCGAGACGCGGTGCGGTCGATGTCGTCGAGGATCGTCGTCGTGCCATACGCCTGCTGCGCATCGGTCTGGGTGTGCGTGGAATCTGTCGCGGTCATGCTCCGGTCCCTCTCCTGGTGGTTGTGCTCGACGTCGAGGTCTGCGATTCCGATGCCCGAGCTGCGGCGGCCGTCGCGGAGGCGACCGATGCGCTGATGTCGTCGCCCGCACGCAGCGGGCGCCCCTGGAAGATCCCCTCGTGGGCGAGGATCGGACGACGGTCGCCGGCGAGCTCCGGGTACTTGGCCTCGAGCTTCTCGCGCTTCTCGATCTTGGAGCGCCAGTGGGCGACCGCTTCAGGGCGGCCGCGATCGATGCCCTGCCAGCTGTGCGGCATCTCGGCGCGACTGGGTCCTGCGTCGGCGGCGCCCCCGATCCGCACCGCGGAGGGGACACGGCTGGTCGCCGTCCCGCATCCGGGGCATGCGGGGTTGTCGGCCAGCATCGACTCGATGCCAGCCTCGAAGCGATGGCCTTCCTGGCACCGGAAGTCGTAGAGGATCATGAGTAGAACCCGTTCGGCGCGAAGGTGAGCTCCTTCTTCTGCTCTTCATCGTGGCCGAAGATCACCTGGGCGTCGGTCTCCTGAGCGATGCGGCGGAGCTTCTCGACCGACTCGAGCCAGGCGAGGTTGTTCCACACGATGGCCGCGCCGACCGCGGGCGGCCCCCAGGAGTCGGCGAGGTAGACGGCGTCTGAGGTGAAGATCTTCGTGCCGTCGTTGGGCAGGTCGACCTTGAGCGACATGGTTCCCCACGTGTGGCCCGGCGTCTGGATGACGCTGACGCCCGGCAGGATCTCGTCGTCACCGGCGATGCCGCCGATGTTGAGGCCCTTGAAGTCGTCGGGGATGTGCGCGCCCTGGTTGTACCCGGTGATGGTGGCGACTCCGTCGAGCTCGGCCTGGCTCGTGACGATGCGGGTTTTGCCGTTGTCGAACATCCTGGCGTTGGCGGCGTGGTCGAAGTGCAGGTGCGAGAGCACGAGGATGTCGATGTCGTCTGGGGTGAGCTCGAGCTGCTTGAGGCTGGAGTCGAGGTAGCCGGTGTCTGCCTGCGGGTCGTCGATGACGGGGAAGAACTCGTCGAAGCCGGTCGGGGCCCAGTGCTCGGCCCAGTTGCGTGGGACGCCGGTGTCCCAGAGGATGCGCCCGTCCGGGTGGTCGATGAGCACGGCGTGCGTCGGCACCTGACCCCATGCGCGTTCGTCGTGTCGGTGGTCGCGGGTCTTGATGACCCTGCCTGGCTTGAGCAGCAGCCAGGTGAGGTCGGCTTCCATGGTTCCTGACTCCAGGATGTGGAGCTTGATGTCGTTCGTCACGTGCCATCTCCTTTGATTGGCCCAGCGGGGGAAGGCGCTCGGGCTCTGGGTGGCGAGCGTGAGGAGCGCTTCCCGATTACCGTAAGCGAATATATTCAAGGGGTCAATACCTTGTAGCTTGCTCTCAGCCTTGCTATGTTGGCGATCATCCTAAAAATATTTGACGGCCCGTCGCCCTGCCGCGAGTGCCGCCCCTGACCGAAGGAGAGCCGCTGTGACAAGCCGGACTGCCAGCGACGACAGAACAGCCTTGCGTGCGCGCACTGAAGCGGTCTGCGACGAATTCGACGACGCCTACTGGCGTGAGACCGACCGCGAGCGCCGCTATCCGCAGGAATTCGTCGACGCCATGGGAGCCGCCGGCCTGCTCTCCGTCATGATCCCGCGCGAGTACGGCGGTGGCGGCTACGGCATCGACGCCGCCACGGGCGTCATGGAGGCGATCAACCGCTCCGGAGGACACTCCGCCGCCTGCCACGCGCAGATGTACACGATGGCCGCACTGCTGCGGCACGGCACCGACGCCCAGAAAGACCGCTACCTCCCCGGCATCGCAGACGGCAGCATCCGCCTCCAGGCATTCTCGATCACCGAGGACGCCGGCTCGGACACCCTCGCCATCACGACCACCGCGACCCCCGACGGCGACGGCTACGTGATCGACGGCCACAAGACCTGGACAAGCCGGTTCGAGGAGTCCGACCTCGCACTCGTGCTCACGCGAACCTCCGAGACCCCGAAGGGGACCACGGACGGCCTCACGCTGTTCCTGCTCGACCTTCGCGAGATCCGCGCACAGCAGCCGGACGCCCTGCTCGTCACCCCCGTGCGCACCATGTTCAACTACGCCACCAACCAGGTGACCTACCGAAGCGTCCGCGTGCCCGCCGACGCGGTCATCGGGCGAGTCGGGAACGGCTTCCGACACGTGCTCGACGGCTGGAACGCCGAGCGCATCCTGCTCGCCTCCGAAGCCATCGGCGACGGCTACTGGTTCATCGAGCGCGCCGTCTCCTACGCCAAGGCCCGCCACGTGTTCGGACGCGCCATCGGCACCAACCAGGGCGTCCAGTTCCCCATCGCCGACGCCTACATGAAGGTTCGCGCTGCCGAGCTCATGCGGGACGAGGCGACCGCACGGTTCGATGCGGGTGAGCCCGCCGGCGCTGAGGCGAACATGGCGAAGCTGCTCAGCTCCGAAGCGTCCTGGGCGGCCGCCAACATGTGCCTCGACACGCACGGAGGCTACGGATTCGTCGACGAATACGACGTCGAACGCAAGTTCCGGGAGACGCGGATGTTCTCCGTCGCCCCCATCAACAACAACCTGGTCCGCAGCTTCGTCGCCACGAAGGTGCTCGGGCTGCCGAAATCGTACTGAACCGAGCCCACCCCGGGCCGCAGCATCCACCGCATGTATCGACGAAGGAGTCAGCATGAACATCCAGGGAGCAGTCCTCGAGGAGATCGGCCTGCCGCGGCCGTACTCGGAGTCGAAGCCGTTGAAGGTCGTCGAGCTGGAACTCGACGATCCGGGACCCGACGAGGTCCTGATCCGCATCAGGGCGGCAGGGCTCTGCCACTCCGACCTGTCCGTCGTCGACGGGAACCGGGTACGGCCGACGCCCATGCTGCTCGGCCATGAGGCTTCGGGGATCGTGGAGAAGGTGGGTTCGAACGTCACCGACCTCGAGATCGGCGAGCAGGTGACGACGGTCTTCCTCCCCCGCTGCGGTGAGTGCGACAACTGCAAGACCGACGGGAAGCTGCCGTGCACCCCCGGCAGCGTCGCCAACAACGCCGGCTACCTGGTCGGCGAGCACTTCCGGCTGCACCGCGACGGGAAGGACATCTTCCACCACGTCGGCGTCTCCGGATTCGCGACGCATGCGGTGCTCAACCGCCAGTCGGTAGTGCCCATCGGGCACGACGTGCCGCCGGAGATCGCCGCCGTGCTGGGCTGCGCGGTGCTCACCGGCGGCGGCGCGGTCATCAACGCGGGCAAGCCGCAGGACGGCGACACCGTGATGATCGTCGGCCTGGGCGGCGTCGGGATGGCGGCGCTCCTCACTGCCGTCTCGCTGGAGAAGGGCAAGGTCATCGGCGTGGACGCGAACCCCGAGAAGCTCACCCGGGCCCTGGAGCTTGGCGCGAGCGAGGTCTACACGCCAGCGGAACTCGCCGAGAACGGCGTCAAGGCCCCGATCGTCATCGAGGCGGCTGGTCATCCTCGCGCCTTCGAGACCGCAGTCGCCGCTACCGGCGTCGGCGGCACGACGGTCACGGTCGGACTCCCCTCGCCGGATGCGCGCTCATCGATCGCTCCGCTCGGGCTCACCGGAGAGGCACGGACCATCGTGGGCTCCTACCTGGGATCGGCAGTTCCGGCTCGCGATATTCCCGTCTACGCGCAGCTCTGGCGCGATGGGAAGCTGCCCGTCGAGGAGCTCATCTCGGGACGCATCCGGCTGTCGGAGATCAACGACTCGCTCGACAAGCTCGCCGACGGGCAGGCCGTGCGACAGGTCATCATCTTCGACGAGTAAACCGACCGCTGCCGGGCCCCGAACGGGGCGAGCCCCAAAGCTGACTTGTGGTCGTCAACCCTCACGGTTGACGACCACAAGTCCGCTCTCGGCGTCTGGGGGGCCGGGGGCCTCGGGGACCCGGGGCGGAGGGAGAGATCAGAGTTTGGGGAGGGAATCGGCGGATGCCGTCGCCGATCTGAAGTGCGCGGCCAGCAGCTCCCCGGAGTGGATGATGTGCTCGCTCGCGGCATGCCTCGCCGCCTCCGCGTCCCTGGCCTTGATGGCATCGATGATCTGCGTGTGGTCCGCACGCGTCGCCTCGGGCCACCCCTCGATCTGCGCGTAGAAGTTGCGGGGCACGTACTTCGAGAAGAGGGCGACGAGCCAGCGCAGCCTCGGAGCATCCACGATGTGGTTGAGCAGGTGGTGGAACTCGTTGTTGCGGGCCTCGAGCGCTTCGACATCCCCGCGCACGGCCGCGGCGAGCAGCTCGTAGTGCAGGGCCTCGAGCACGCGCAGCTGCTCATCGGAGATGCTGCGCGCGGCACGCGCGGCGAGCTCTCCGGCCACATTGGCGTGCACGAGGAAGACATCCTCGATGTCCGCAGCCGTGATCGGGTGCACGCGGAATCCCTGGCCGCGCACGCCGTCGACGAACCCCTCCACGCGGAGCGACTGCAGCGCCTCGCGAACCGGAGTCGCCGAAACCTTCAGCCGTTGCGCGATCTCGTCGATCTGCAGGGACTCCCCGGGCAGGAGCACCCCGGAGATGATGCGCTCTCGGAGGTACTCGGCCGCGAACGAGCGCATGCTGCCGTAGCGACGGGCTGCGTCTTCGAGGCGTTCGTCGGGTGGGAGCGGCACGGGGACATCTTACTGAGCGGGCAATTCGGGCCGCGGCATGGCTTCCATGAGCTCTGCGACGGATGCGCTGCGGTCGCGTTCCACGAGCGCCCAGAGCTTGTTCGCGCACGTCTCGCCGACGAGCCCCCTCGCCTTGGCGTGCAGGTCCTGTCGTGAGGCGCGTGCGCCGGGAGAGCCGCGGTAGGCGTTCGTCGAAGCCTCGTGCACGCTGCCGTCCGTGAAGGTGACCCGCACTTCGGCGGTCCAGTCTGCCGGGAACGCCGCTTCGACCGCAGGCGAGGTCACGCATCTCACCTTCCTCATGAGCGGAAGCAGCTCGTCCGCGAGCTCCGCAGCCCGGTCGAACTGGTCGACGGTCGCCGTTCCCGTGGTGAGCGCGAGTGCTGCGCCGAACGGCATGTTGAATTGCGCATCCACGGCCGATTCGACGCGCAGCTTCGCGTCTGCTGGCACGCTGACGAGGCGGGCGCCCGCTTCGATGACGGCCACCTCGACGTCGTCGACCTCGGCCGCGGACAGGCCGGGCCGCTGCGAGGCGACGTCCAGGAGCAGGTCGATGTTGCCGTGCATGTAGCGGCAACAGGGGTAGAGCTTGATGCTCGTCCGCCAGGCGTATTCCCCTGGCGTGATGGTGCGCACACGCTCGGGGTGGAAGCCGTCGCCGTAGTTCGCGAGGAACCCGTCGCGTCCTTCGAGGGCCGCGGCCGGCGCGACGAACCCAACCGCGGCGAGACGGGTTGCCCGGATTCCTACAGCCGCGGCGTGACCCGCGTTGAGACGCTTCGTCCAGGCACCGTCGGAAAGGAACTCGAGCGAGCCCGCCGCGAGGTTCGAGGCGAGGCCGATGGCGTCGACCGTCTGCGACTCGTCGAAGCCGAGGAGGCGGGAGACGGCTGCGGCTGCTCCGATGGCGCCCGCGACCCCGGTCGGGTGGAAGCCGCGGCCGTAGCTCTCGGCGGCTCCGAGGACGACCCCGATGTCGCACATCACGTCGTACCCGACGACCGCGGCATCGAGGAGGGCACCGTAGCTCGCCCCGTGCTCTTCCGCGGCGGCGAAGAGCGCCGGGAACAGCACCACGGCGGGATGCAGGGACGCTTCCTCGAAGGTGTCGTCGAGCTCCAGCCCGTGGGCGGTGATGCCGTTGACGAGCGCCGCATCCTCCGCAGACAGGCGAAGCGCAGCCCCGAACACGGACGACGGCGCGACGTCCGAGGCGAGCCCGGCGTAAGCGTCGCGTGCAGCTCGGGCCGACTCGCGTCCGCTGCCTCCGAGCGTCACGGCGAGGGCATCGAAGAGCAGCGCGCGCATCCACGCGGAGCGCTCCTCGTCGAGGTCCACGGGGCCGAGGGCATGCTGCGCGTAGCTGCGAGCGAGTGACATGTCAGTTCCGTTCTTCGGTGGTGGCGAATTCGCGCCGGATGCGGTCGGTGTGCTCGCCCGTGTCCGGCACGGGCTTCATCGCCGGCCGGTAGGAGCCGGCCGTGACGGGCGGAAGGAGCGAGCGGGCTGGCCCCCCGGGGGTCTCGACCTCGACCCACCTGTCTCGCTCCGCGAGCTGCGGATGCGCGGAGAACTCCGGCATCGTCCGCATCCGCGCGTTGGCGATCGCCAGGGAGTCGAGGCGCCTGATCACCTCATCGCTCGGGGTCTCGGCGATCGCCGCTCCGATGAGCTCGCTGAGCGCGTCCCGGTTCGCGACCCGATGCTCGTTGAGGCTGAACCTCGGGTCGTCGGCGAGCTCCGCCGCGCCCAGGACGTCGCGGCAGAAGCCCGCGAACTCCGTCTCGTTCTGGATGCCTATGAACACGGTCCCGTCGGAGGCTTCGAACGGGCCGTATGGGGCGATGGTGGCGTGGGATGCACCGTGCCGCTGGGGCGGGCGGCCGCCGTACTCGGCGAAGAGGTACGGCTGCTGCATCCATTCGCCGAGCGCTTCGAGCATGGAGACCTCGATGCGGTCGCCGACGCCGGTCCGTCCGCGCTGGATGAGCGCGGCGAGCACACCGGAGTACACGTACATGCCTGCCGCGATGTCGGCAACGGACGCTCCGACCTTCGATGGCTGCTCCGGGGTGCCGGTCACCGAGAGGAGGCCGGCTTCGCACTGCACGAGGAGGTCGTAGGCCTTCTTGCGCGTGTAGCTGCCACCCGTGCCGTATCCGGAGATCTCGGCGTAGATGAGTCGGGGGTTGCCTGCCGCGAGTTCGTCGTAGCCGAGGCCGAGGCGGTCGAGCGCGCCTGGTGCGAGGTTCTGCACGACGACGTCGGCGGTCGCGGCGATGCTGCGGAAGAGTTCGGCGTCCACCTCGTCCTTGAGGTCGAGCACAACCGATTCCTTGCCGCGGTTGAGCCAGGCGAAGAAGCTCGACGTGCCGTGCACGGTGGAGTCGTAGCGGCGCGCGAAGTCGCCACCTGCCCGCTCGATCTTGATGACGCGGGCGCCGAGGTCGGCGAGCTGTCGCGTCGCGAACGGGGCGGCGACCGCCTGCTCGACGCTGAGCACGGTGATGCCGTCGAGCGGCCGGCCGTTCACGATGCCTGCCCGACGGCCGCGAGCATGCGCCGCGCTCGCCGCAGCACGGGCGCGTCGACCATGGCCCCGTCGACCTGCACGGCGCCGGAGCCTGCGCCGACCACGCGGCGGGCCCAGTCGATCTGGGCGTCGGTCGGCCGGAACGCCGAGGCGATGGCAGGCAGCTGGGCGGGGTGGATGGCGAGCATGCCGCCGAAGCCGAGTGCGACGGCGTGCTTGGCGGCGGACTCGACGGCCGCGAGGTCGCGGATGCTGGCGCTCGGGGATTCGACTGGGGCTGGCACCCCGGCGAGTCGCGAGGCGAGGACCAGCTCGACGCGTGCCGCATCGAGCAGCGAGTCTGCGTCGCCACCCGCATCGACCGCGAAGTCGAGCGCCCCGAAGGCGAGGCGCACGTCGAGCTCGGGCTCACCCGGGCCGCGGGTGACGAGCGTCTCCGCCACGCGAAGGCCGCGCACGGTCTCGACGAGTGCGAGGATCGGCGCGCCACCCGAGGCGTCGCTCACCTGCCGGAGGTAGGCCCGCGACTCGGCCTTCGGCACGGCCACGCCAGCGAGGGCGCCGGGCGACCTGGTGGACACGTCCTCCAGGAGCGCGAGGTCGGCCACGCTGTCGCCCGTGTCCGCCGGGTTGACCCGCACGAGCACACGACCGGGTTCGGCCGTGGCCAGCAGATCTCGGATGGCGGTCCGCGCCCGTTCCCGACTGTCGGGGGCGACCGCATCCTCGAGGTCGAGGATCACCAGGCTGGCCCCGGAATCCAGCGCCTTCGAGAAGCGGTCGGGCCGATCTCCCGGGACGAAGAGCAGCGTCTGCGCCGCCGCGAGGGCGCTCATCGCTCGACCGCGTCTGGCAGCGACGACTCGTCGGGGCGTGGCGTCGGGGATACCGGCAGGAACCCGCGTCTCGAGACCATGAACGTGCGTCGGAAGCTGATGACGATGACGCCTTCCTGGTTGTAGCCCTCGGTCGCGACCTCGACGATGCCGACCGAGGGGCGCGAGCGCGACTCCCGGAGCGACAGCACCTTGGAACGCGACGAGATCGTGTCTCCCACGAAGACCGGATGCGGGAGCCGGACCTCATCCCAGCCGAGGTTCGCGAACACGTTCATGGACAGATCGATCGTCGATTGCCCGGTGACGAGGGAGAGCGTGAAACAGGAGTTCACGAGGATGCGCCGGAACTCGGTGCTCTCCGTGAGGCGCGCGTCGACGTGGACCTTCGCGACGTTCTGCGTCATGAGGGTCGACGTCATGTTGTCGTCCTCGGTGACGGTCTTGGAGAACGGGTGGTAATAGAGGTCTCCCGGGGTGAAGTCCTCGAAGACCCGCCCCGTCCACCCTTCGACGATCTGCGTCATGATGCTCCCTACAGTTTGACGATGACGGTCTTGGTCTCGGTGTACGCGTCGAGCGACTCGACGCCCTTCTCTCTGCCGTAGCCGGACTTCTTGAAGCCGCCGAACGGGTACTCGACGCCGCCGCCCGCCCCATAGGCGTTGACGTACACCTGCCCGGCCTCGACGCGCGCGGCGAGGCGATGCGCCCTGGAGATGTCGCGGGTCCAGATCGCTGCCATGAGCGCGTAGTCGGTTCCGTTGGCGATGCGGACCGCCTCGTCCTCGTCGGTGAAGGTCGTGGCGACCAGCACGGGGCCGAAGACCTCCTTCTGCGCGATCTCGGAGCTCGGGTCGACGTCGGCGATGAGCGTCGGGGCGAAGAAGGCGCCGGCCCCATGCCCCTCTGGCACGTGCCCACCGGTGATGACGCGGCCGTCGGCGCCGTCGACGAGGCCGCGTACTCGGTCCTGCTGCTTGACGGAGACGAGGGGGCCGAGGTCGCGGTCGTCGGAGCCCGGGCCGATGGTCACCCGCTCGAAGGAGGTCTTCAGCTTCGCGAGAAGCTCGTCGGCGACATCCTCGTGCACGATGAGTCGTGAGCCCGCCGAGCAGGTCTGACCCGCGTTCTGCAGGATGCCCTTCGTGATGAACATCGTCGCCTCGTCGAGGTCGGCATCGGGGAACACGACGTGCGGGCTCTTGCCCCCGAGCTCGAGCACCGCGGGGATCACATTCTGGGCGGCCGCGGTGGCGATCGACGTGCCGACCGCGGTCGATCCGACGAAGCCGATGTGGTCGATGCCCGGATGCTCGGCGAGCGCGGCACCGACCTCGACCCCGATGCCGGTGACGATGTTGAGCACCCCGGCGGGGATCCCGACCTCGACGGCGAGCTCCGCGATGCGCACCGCGGTGCGGGGTGTCTCATCGGCCGGCTTCAGCACCACGGTGTTGCCCGTGGCCAGGGCGGGCGCGACGGCCCGGCCGAAGAGCTGCATGGGGTAGTTCCAGGCGATGACGCTGCCGCAGACGCCGAGCGCCTCCCGCCGCGTATACACGTGGAACGCCGGATCGACGGGCAAGGACAGGCCGTAGTAGGAGTCGATGGCCCTGCCGTAGAAGGTGAAGTACCGAGCAGCGACCGTTGCATCCGTTCGCGCCTGGGTGAGCGGCTTGCCCGTGTCCTGAGATTCGAGCAGCGTGAGCTCCTCGCGGTTCGCGATGATGGCCGCCGCGAGCGCCTGCAGCAGGTCGGCGCGGACCTCCGGCTTGGTGGCGGCCCATCCGGGTTGCGCCGCCCGTGCGGCTGCGACCGCGGCATCCACGTGGGATGCATCGCATCGCGCGGTGAGGCCGAGCACCTCCCCCGTCGCCGGGTCGATGTTCTCGTAGCTGCGCTCGGCGGCCACGCGCTCGCCGCCGATGTAGGCCGTCGTCGTGGCAGCTCCCGACGCGGTGTGCACTGATTGGGACATGTCTCTCCTGGAATCTCTGCTGGCCTGGAATCTGTGCTGGCCAAAATCTCTGCTGGCCAAAATCTCTGCTCGTCGTCGGCGGAAGTCGACGGGTTGTCGCCGGTGATCAGTCGTCGATGACGATGCCCGCGCGGGTCACCTGCCGCGACTCTGCGGCAGCGAGGGCCTCTGGCACCTGGTCGAGGGTGTAGTCGGCGTCCACGAGCGACTCCCATGGGAACTGCGGCGTCGCCTCGATGAAGCGCAC
>NZ_JADKSL010000037.1:0-15129 GCF_015351275.1 Pseudoclavibacter sp. VKM Ac-2867 | reverse complement strand
GCAGATGCAGCTTCGTCTCGAGACGAAGCTGCATCTGCCCGAGGTCTGTGTCGGGACGCGTGTCTGTGCCGGCTACGTGGATGCGCCGGGCGGGTGGATGCGCCGGGCGGGTCAGGCGGCGGGGGCCCGCTTCGCCTTGCGCTGCGCCTTGATCGTCTTGTACGCGTTCTGCCCGGCGATGAACAGCAGGTACGCGCCGAAGAGGATGCTGCCGACCATCGGGTCGATGAGCACGGCGCACCACACGCCGAGGAGGCTCGTGAGCGCGGCCGTCAGCCCGATCGCGGCGGCCGCCTTCAGGTCGACGTTGCGGCGGCGGGAGTTGCCGATCGTGCCTGTGATGGTGGTGGGGATCATGACGAGGAGGCTCGTGCCCTTCGCCTCGAGGTCGCTCGAGCCGAACAGCAGCATGAGCGCAGGGACGAGGATGACACCGCCGCCGACGCCGATCAGTCCCGAGATGATGCCGGTGACGAGGCCGAGCGCGACGAGCATGAGTGCCGTGAGCGCCGTCATGGTGACCTCGGCGTCGCGGCTCGGCACGGCGAGGAACAGGGAGACGGCGACGCCGAGCAGGAACACGATGAACATCCACCGGAGCACGATGAGCGGCAGCTTGTTGAGGAGCCACGATCCGATCCAGGCGCCGGCGATGGCGCCGACGATGAGGATGAGTCCCGCGAGCCAGTTCACGGAGCCGGTCAGGACGTAGCCGACGACGCCGACGATGGCGGGCGGGATGATCGCGGCGAGCGACGTGCCGGCGGCGAGGCGCTGGTCGAACGCGAGCATGGCGGTCAGCGCGGGCACGATGATGGTGCCGCCGCCGACGCCGAGGAACCCGGAGAGGAAGCCTGCCGCGAGGCCGATCGAGATGAGCACTATCCAGTCGCGGCGGGTCCTGGTGGTGGCGGGCGTGGTCATGGAGCTCCTAGGTTCTGCGGTGTTCTGCGCCGAGGTGGGCGACGGCTTCCGCGAGGGCGCGGATGCCGAGGGCGACGTCGCCGAGCGATACTGCCTCGTCTGGGTGGTGGCTGACGCCGTCGGGGTTGCGCATGAAGAGCATCCCCACGTCGGTGATGGCACCGATGGCCATGCCGTCGTGTCCGGCTGGGCTGAACAGGGTCGTCGGGTCTTCGGTCCGGCCCGAGCCGAGAATACTCCCGTCTGCGGCGGTGCCCGGCACGAGGGTGGAGCGGATGCCTTCGCCGACGACGTCCTGCAGCAGCGGCGCGCAGAACAGTGCTGGGGCGTTGTGCACTTCGCGGGTGTGCCATCGCAGGCGCCTGCGGCCCATGATGTCGTCGAGCTCGCGGGAGATCTGGTCCCACACGCGGTCGCGTTCGCCGTCGAATTCTCCGCGCAGGTCGAGGCTGAATCTCGCCTCGCCCGGAACGATGTTCATCGCGCCGGGGAACGCCTCGAACTGGCCGACGGTGCCGATGATGTGGTGCTGGGTGGAGCAGATGCGCTCGACGGCGAGGGCCGCCTCGCTCGCACCGAGGAGCGCGTCGCGGCGCATGTCGTACGGGGTGCCGCCTGCGTGCCGGGCCTCGCCTTCGACGACGAGCTGGAAGCGACGGGCGGAGGCGATGGAGGAGACGACGGCGAGCGGTTCGCCGCGGGCGTGGAGCTCGGGTCCCTGCTCGATGTGCGCTTCGAGGTAGCCGACGAGCTCGCTCGGCCTGCGGGCGGCTTCCGAGACGCGGCCGGGGTCGAGGCCGAACTCGAGTGCGGCTTCGCGCAGGGTGGTGCCGTCCGGGTCCTCGAGCTCCCACCAGGCGTCGTCCCACGTGCCGGCGACGGCGGAGGACCCGAGGAGCGCCTTGCCGAAGCGCGCGCCTTCCTCGTCGGAGAACGCGGCGACCTCGAGCCCGAAGTCGAACGGGGAGCGGGCGGGCGCATCCACCCCACTCGTGTCGTCGTCGCGGCGCTGGAGCAGGCGCACGACCTCGATGGCCATGAGCACGCCGACGATGCCGTCGTAGCGGCCGGCGTCGACGACCGTGTCGAGGTGCGAGCCGAGCATGAGCACGGGCGCCTCCGGGTCTGCCGCGGGGAGGAGGCCGAGCTGGTTGCCCGCCGCGTCCTGCCTGGTCTGCAGGCCGGCCTCGCGCATCCACTCGGCGGCCAGCCGGTTGACGCGCGCGTGCTCGGGGGAGAGGTGCACGCGGGTGATGGCGCCTGGGGTGGAGGTGATGCGCGCGAGCTCGTCGCAGCGCGCCATGACGCGGCGGGCGGCGAGCTCGAAGGTGGCGGGTGCGAGGGCGCTCAGCCGGGTGGCCGTCATTCGGCGGCTCCCCGGGGGGTGTCGGCTGCGCGGAAGACGTCGGCGGCGGCCTCGACGCCACCGCCGGTCGGAACGGATGCGCCGTATCGGCGGAGAACGGCCTCGAGCGCCGCGAGGGTCGTGAGCACGGTGTCCTTGCGGGCGTTGTAGCCCATCGTGCCGAGGCGCCACACCTTCCCGTGCAGCGGGCCGAAGGAGGTGCCGATCTCGATGCCGAAGTCGTCCAGCAGGTCCTGCCTTGCCGTATCGCCGGGGACGCCGTCCGGGATGACGACGGCGACGACGTTGTTCATCTTGTGCGCGACGTCGCCGAAGACCTCGAGCCCGAGCGCCTGGACGCCGGCGAGCATGGCGGCACCGGCGACACGGTGGCGTTCGATGACGGCGTCCCGGCCCTCGCGGAGCAGGACGGCCGCGCACTCCCGCGCCGCGTAGAGCATGGAGGTGGCTTCCGTGTGGTGGTTGAGGCGTCTCGGTCCCCAGTAGTCGAGGATCATGCCGAGGTCGAAGTAGTTGGAGCGGATGAAGTCGCTTGCGGACTCGTCGCCCGTCTCGCGGATGCCGGCCTCGACCCGGCTGCGGGAGCGGATGACCTCGACGGCGCGCTCGGAGAGGGTGATGGGTGCCGAGCCGCTCGGGCCGCCGAGGCACTTCTGGAGGCCTGCGGTCGCGGCGTCGAGGCCCCAGGCGTCGGCCAGGAACTCGTTGCCGCCGATGGACGCCGTGGCGTCAGCGTAGAAGAGCACGCCGTGCTTCGCGCAGATTGCGCCGACCTCGTCGAGGGGCTGGTTCATGGTGGTGGAGGTGTCGCCCTGGACGAGGGCGAGGAGGGTCGGCTTGACGCGGACGATGGCCTCCTCGATCTGCGAGACGGGGACGACCTGCCCCCACGGCACCTCGATGGTGTGCACCTCGGCGAGGGCGCGCTCCGCGATCTCGGCGAGGAGGTGGCCGAAGCGGCCGAAGACGGGGACGAGCACACGGTCGCCTGGCCGGATGAGGGAGACGAGCGCCGCCTCGATGCCGGAGCGGGAGGTGCCGTCGACGAGCACGGTCGCCGTGTTCTCGGTCGCCCACACCTGCCGGTACAGCTCCTGCGTCTCGTTCATGGCCTGCGTCATGAACGGGTCGTACTGGCCGACGAGGGTGCTCGACATGGCGCGGAGCACGCTCGGGTACGCCGAGATGGGGCCGGGCCCCATGAGGAGGCGGGCTGGCGGTTCGATGGGGAGGATCGCGGTCATCTGCTTCATTCTCTCGGTGCTCACGCGCTCGTCGCGGCGCGGCTGGTGGCTCTCGGGGTGGGGGCTGCGGCGGATGCGAGGCGGCGGACGAGTCGGACGAGCGCCAGGTCGGAGCCCGCTCGCGCCACGAAGCAGACGCCGACGGGCGCGGCCTGGGCACTGCTCGTGGTCGGCACGCTGAGGAGCGGTGCGGAGAGCGCGGGCAGCCCGGCGACGGCGGCCGGGGTGGTCATGCGCAGCGTCGCGGTGCGGATGGCGTCGATGCTCGACGCATCCGCCGCGCGGCTCGGCGCTGCCCCCGGGGCGGTGGGGAAGAGGAGCACGGCGTCGTGGACGAGTCGCTCGAGGCGGGCGCTGAGGGGAGCGAGGGCGTCGCGGGCCGCCTGCTCCTGCGCCTCGGTGATCTGCGAGGCGGCGAGGAACCGGGCGGCGACGGCGGGGCCCGTGGCTCCGGGGTGCGCTTCCAGCCATGGGCGGTTGTTGCGCCAGGCCTCCGCTCCCTGCACGATCCGGAACGGCTCCTGGTAGCTCGCGAGCTCGCCGATCGAGACCCGCTCGACCGGCGCAGCCACGGCTCCGCGCTCCTCCAGCTCGCGCAGGAACGCCTCGAAGGCGGACACGGTCTCTGGCGAGGCCGCGGCCAGCACCTCGGCCGGCACGACGAGGCGGCCGGGGAGGTCCTCGCCGCGCTGCCCCGCCGCGCTCGCGGTGGACTCCGAGCTGTCGTAGGAGAGGCACCAGTCGGCGACCCGCTGCAGGGTCTCGCCGTCGCGCGTGAGCCACCCCACGGTGTCGAACGACTGCGCGAGCGGCAGGAGACCCTGACGTGGCACGAGGTCGTGTGTCGTGCGCAGCCCCCACAGCCCCTGATAGGAGGCGGGGATGCGCACCGATCCGGCGGTGTCGGTCGCGAGGCCGATGTCGGCCTGGCCGTTGGCGACGGCGGATGCTGGCCCGCTCGAGGAGCCGCCGGGAAGGGCACCGGGGACGGCGGCGTTCGGGGGAGTCCCGAAGTGCGCGTTGTCGCCGGCGATCGAGTACGCGAACTCGTCGGTGCGGGCGATGCCGCGCAGGGAGGCGCCGCCGCGCAGCAGGTCCTTGACGGCGGGCGCGGTCCTCGTCTCGGCCTTCGCGGAGTCGAGGTAGCTGGGGTTGCCTGCGCCGATGCGGTAGCCGCGGATCGCGAAGAGGTCCTTCACGGCGACGGTGAGCCCTTCGAGGGGGCCCTCCCACGCGCCCTGGAAGAGCGGGTCGCCGACGGTTCGCCAGATCGAGCGGTCGAAGGCCCGGGGCCTCGGGGTTACGTGCGCGGCCGTGATGCGCCAGCCCTGCGGCAGCTGCTGCCAGAGCTGCGTCTGCAGTCCGAGCCCGCCGGTGAAGAAGCGCGAGGTGGAGACGAGCAGCGCGACGCCGTCGGCCAGGGACCGGTACTCGATGCGCTCGATGGTGCGCTTCGCGACGCCGCCGCGCTGGGCACGGAACTCGCTGATCTGCTCGTGGCCGACCAGCAGGCCGCTGTCGTCGCCGCGCAGGGTCGCGTCTCCTGGCGCGAACCAGGCGTCGAGCTCGTCGAGGTCGTTGCTCTGCACTGCCCGCTCGTAGGCTTCGAAGGCGGCGAGCAGCGCGGCGGGTGGGGCTCCGTCGGCGCGCGTCGACTCTGCGGTGTTCTGCTCGACTGGGGTCACGCGGGTGCTCCTGTTCCGTTCTGCGGTGCCGTGCCAGCCGGCACATCGGCGAAGTCAGCCTCGCGGATGCGGGCGTGCACGCCGCAGACGACGTCGACGACCTGCGAGATGTCGAAGTCGGTGGCCGCCGACAGGTACGCGTAGGCGAGGTGCTCGTCCATGCCCCACCGAGCCTGCAGCAGGTCGACGGCGGCGCGCACGCACTTGCGCATGGCCTCGTTCAGGTCTGGGTCGAGGCCGGTTGGCACGAGGTACTCGGGGGTGCGCACCAGCGGGCCGGTGAGGTCGCCGAACTCGCGCCGCGCATCCGCCGCCGGAACGACGTCGAAGGTGAGGGTCGCACGCAGCGAGGCCTCGAGCGCCGTGAGGGCGACCTCGCCGTCGCCCTGCGCGAAGTGCGGATCGCCGACGTAGGCGAGTGCGTCAGGGACCTGCACGGGCAGGTAGAGCACGCTGCCCTCGGTGAGGAGCTTGATGTCGATGTTGCCGCCGTGCGGGCCGGGCGGCACGGAGTGCGGGCGTGCGCCTGCGGCGGGAGCGACGCCCATGGTGCCGAGGAACGGGGCGAGGGGGAACACGACGCTCCGTTCGCCGCCCTCGGTGAGCGGCATGGTGCCGACGAGCTCGCCGCCGCGTTCCTCAACCGCGGCGAACACGCTCACGGTCTCGCGGCTGCGCGGCAGCACGCCGGGCAGCGCGCCCTTGCCGTGCCGGTTGGAGATGACCCCGTATGGCACGCGAGGCTCGAGCTTCTCGACCGTGATGCGCAGCAGGTCGCCGGGCATGGCACCCTCGACGGCGATGGGGCCGGTCACGACGTGCGGGCCGTCGTTCGCCGGGTCGCGGGGCGCGTGCTCGGCGATCTCGATGGCGTCGAGCAGCACGGCATCGGGATGCACGCCGTGCGCCGCGAAGAACGCGGCGGGGTGCTGTCCCTGGTCGGGCAGCAGGCCCTCGTGGCTGACGGTGTCGATGACGACGCTCGCCCCGGGCCGCACGGTCAGCACGGGGGCGTCGCGCGCGCTCGGAAGCCTGCCCCAGATCGAGGTCGATGCTCCGGATGGCAGGTAGTTCGCACCCTCAGGCAGGCGTGTGCCCGGCTGCAGGATGGGGAGCGGGGCGAACGCCGGCGCGGCTGCGCCGACGCCGTAGCGGTTCGCTGCGGGAGCCGCGGTGGGAATCGTGGTCATGCTGCCTGCTCCTCGTCGAGGTCCAGTCGTTCGGGGTTCGCCGCCGCGAGCACCTCGCGGCCCAGGCGCGACGCGAGCCCGGCTGCCCGCGTGTAGATCAGCTCGCCGTGCAGGTAGGTCGAGTCGATGACCCCGTGCATCCGCGCCCCGTGCCACGGGCTGATCTTGGTGCGGTACTCGAGGGTATTCTCCTCCAGCGTGTGCTCGAGGTCGGGCTCGAAGATCGCAAAGTGGGCCGGGGCGCCGACCGTGATGAGCCCGCGGTCCTCGAAGCGCACGAGCGCGGCCGGTCCCGTGGTGAAGAGGGGCAGGATCGCCTCCAATGGGATGCCGCGCCGCCTGGCCTCGGTCCAGACCGCGGTGAGCCCGGTCTGCACCCCGGCGATGCCACCCCAGGCGGTGCCGAGGTCGGGCCCCGCCTTGAGCTCGAGCGTCGCGGGGGAGTGGTCGCTGACGATCGCGTCGATCGTGCCGTCGAGCACGCCGGCCCAGAGCGCGTCCTGGTTCGCGGAGTCGCGGATGGGTGGGCAGCACTTGAAGCGCCCGTCGCCGTCCGGCACCTCCTCGGCCCGAAGGCTCAGGTAGTGCGGGCAGGTCTCGATCGTGATGCGCACGCCGTCGGCCTTCGCCTCGCGGACCAGGTCGAGGGCCTCTGCCGCCGACACGTGCACGATGTGCGCTCTGGCGCCGGTGCGCCTCGCCGCGGCGATGACGGCGCGGATCGCCTCGACCTCCGCGACCGGCGGCCTCGACGCGACGAAGTCGGAGAAGACCGGGCCGGATGCCTCGCTCAGGTGCGCTTCGAGCTCGGCGTGCGCGATCAGGAGCCCGTCGACCTCGGCGAGCTCCTCGAGCGCCTGCTCGAGCTCGGGGAACGAGAGGTGATCGAACTCGTCGATGCCGCTCGGCGCGAGGAAGCACTTGACGCCGACCGCCCCCGCCGCGAGCAGCGGACGCAGGGAGCCGAGGTTCTGCGGGACGACGCCGCCCCAGTAGGCGAGGTCGACGGCCAGCTGGCCGGAGGTCGCCGCGCGCTTCGCGTCGAGCGCCTCCACGCTCGTCGTGACGGGCAGGGAGTTGAGCGGCATGTCGACGACCGTCGTGACCCCGCCGGCGGCGGCGGCGGCCGTGCCCGTCGCGAAGCCTTCCCAGTGCGTGCGGCCCGGCTCGTTGAGGTGCACGTGCGTGTCCACGAGCCCCGGCACGAGCACCTGGGTGTCCGGCAGGACGACGTCCGCGTGGTCGTCGAACGGGGCGATGGCCGCGATTGTGCCGTCGCTGACGGACACCGTCGCCGGCGAGAATCCGCCATCGAGGAAGACGCGCCGCGCTGAGATCCTCATGCGATCGCCGCCGAAGGAACCTGCGGCTGCCCCAGTGGCCTCGCCTGCGCCCGGGAAGGTCGTGCGTACTCGTCCCTCTTGCTCGTGCCGACGCCCATGCGCGACATCGCCGCGACGAGCCCGACCGATGCGGCGACGCCGTCGACGACCGGCACCCCGACCCGCTCGGAGAGGCGAGCGCACAGGTCGGCCATGCCCGCGCATCCGAGCACCACCGCGTCGGCGCCGTCCTCCCGGACGACTCGCTCGCACCACGCGGCGATGTCCTCGAACGCCGCGGAGCCGGTCTCCTCGAGCGCAAGGACGGGGATGCCGGTGCCGTACGCCGCGACGCACGCCCGCTCGAATCCGTACCGCAGCACGAGATCGTCGGCGCGGCCGAGCGTGCGGGAGAGGGTGGTGACGATGCCGAACGTGCGCCCCGTGAGCGCCGCGACGTGCATGGCCGCCTCGGCGATGCCGATGACGGGCACGTCGACGAGCTCGCGTGCCGCGTCGAGCCCCGGGTCGCCGAAGCAGGCGATGACGTAGCCGTCGCTGCCGCCGTCCGCGAGATCGCGCTCGACGAGCTCGACGACGACGGAGGCCGCCCGCACCTCGTCGAAGTGGCTCTCGATGGCCTCCGGGCCCTCACCGGGAGCCGGGCACACGGCGACGATGTCGACGCCGGGGCCGGCCACGGCTCTCGCAGCTGCCGCGACCTTCTGCGTCATGGCGACGGAGGTGTTCGGGTTGATGAGCGTGATGCGCATGCTGGGTCAGTCTTCCTCGATCGATCCGTCTGAGATGCCGGCGGTCTCGCCCTCGAACGTCGGCATGAGCGGCTGGCGGCGCTCGAATAGGACGAAGAGCGCGAATCCGAGTCCGCAGCCGATGAACCAGCTGAAGTCGGCGAGGTAGCTCAGGTCGAGGATGCCGGCCTCGGCGAGCGGCCGGGTCAGCACCGCGATCGCGACCGTCGGGGCGCCGGCGAGGACCATGGCCCACACCGCGTTCGGGTTGAACCCCTTGCGGTACCAGTAGGCGCCCGTCTCGCTCATCGTGAACATCTCGTCGACCTTGATGCGCTGCCTGCCGATCACGTAGTAGCCGGCGATGAGGATGCCGAAGAGCGGCCCGATGAGCGCGCCGAGCACGCCGAGCGTGTTCTGGATCGCGGCGTCGTTGTTGTACCAGTTCCACGGGGTGAGCAGCACGGAGCCGACGGCGGCGATCATGCCGCCCATCCGCCAGCTGATCCTGTGCGGGGCGACGTTCGAGAAGTCGAATGCCGGCGCGATGAAGTTCGCCACGATGTTGATGCCGACCGTCGCCGTCACGAAGGTGAGGCCGCCGAGGAGGATCGCGAAGTGCGTGTCGATGCGCTCGACCGTGTGGATCGGGTCCGTGATGAGCTCGCCGAAGACGGGAACAGTGGCGCTCGCGGTGAGCACCGTGAGGATGGAGAAGAAGAGGAAGTTGAGCGGGAGTCCGAGGAAGTTGCCCCGCTTCACGGCCTTGTAGCTCTTCGCGTACCTCGAGAAGTCGCCGAAGTTGAGCATGGGGCCGGAGAAGTAGGAGACGACGATCGCGATGGCCGTGAACATGACCGGGATGGACGCCCAGAAGTCGAGCGGCTCACCTGCGGAGAGGTTGAAGTCGATGTTCTCCCAGCCCGCCTGGCTGACGAGGTAGATGGCGAGCACGATCATGACGACGTACACCGCGGGCCCCGCCCAGTCGATGAAGCGGCGGATGGACTCCATCCCGCCCCAGAATAGGGCGGCCTGCGCGAACCAGAGGATCGCGTAGGAGATCCAGCCGAGCGCCGACAGCCCGAGGAACGAGTAGTCGGTGCGCAGCACCTCGCTGGCGGGGATGAACTTGAGGAACACGATGTTGAGCGACTCGGCGGCGAGGAACGTCTGCACGCCGTACCAGGCGATGGCGATGAGGCCGCGGATGATCGCCGGGATGTTGGCGCCCTTGACGCCGAAGATCGCGCGGTTCACGACGGGGTAGGGCACGCCCGTCTTCTGGCTCGACTTGGCGACGAGGTTCGTGAAGAACTGCACGATGAGGATGCCGACGATGAGGGCGACGAGCACCTGCCAGCTGGCGATGCCGAGCGCGAAGAGGCTACCGGCCGTGACGTAGCCGCCGACGCTGTGCACGTCGGACATCCAGAAGGCGAAGATGTTGTAGGAGCCCCAGCGCTGCTTGCGCAGGGGAGCGAGGTCCTCGTTCGCGAGCCGCGGGTCGTAGCCGGGCTTCATGTTCCCGTCGCCGACGGGGTGGCCCGCCGCCACGACGAGATTGTCGGGCGCCGCGCCTTCGGTGCCCAGGCCGCGGGTGCTGCCGGATGCGCCAGTCTGTGCCAGTTGATCGGTCATGCGTTGAAGTTATGACTTCACGCTTCGCGGGAGGTTTCTGCAATGTAACGCTCGTGTAAAACCGAGGTCCCCTCGGAGGCGTGCAGTCAGCACTTCACAGTCTCAGCGGTGACCGCGGCACTGCGTCGGTCACCGGAGTCAGACTCCCGCTGCTGCCCCGAGTCCGCGGATGAGCGCGTCGAGCCCACGCTCGAAGGCCTGCTCGCGCAACCCCAGCGGCGTGTGGGCCGCGACGGAGGCCGCGAGCGTGGGCGCCGCATCCGCCTGATCGCCGAGTTCGAAGATATCGAGCGGCGCGTTGAGGTCGTACGCGGAGCCGTAGATGAACGACTCGATGGCCACGATCGCCGGCATGATGTGGGCGTCCGGCCAGCCGGCCCGTCGGAGACCTGCGGCGACCCCCTCGTACATCGCGAGCGTGTCGGTCGCGCCGGCGACGGGCATCTTCGCGATCGCCTCCACGAGCGAGTCGTGCTCCTTCATGACGAGGCGGTAGCTTCGCGCCCAGCTCGCGAGAGCCGCGTCCCACGGCTCGGTCTCGAACGCCGAGGCGTCGACGGCGGCCATGAGACGATCCTCGATCCAGCGCAGGATCTGGCGCTTCGAGTGAGCGTGGTTGTAGAGGGCCGCGGGGGTGACGCCGAGCGCCCTGGCGAGCTTCGCCATCGTGAGGGAGTCGTACCCCTCGTGAGTCGCGACACGCATGGCGGCGTCGGTGATGCGCTTCTGCGTGAGGATCCGCGTGCGGGGTCGCCCAGCGCGCCGCTGTCCGTCAGACTCCACATGCTCGCTGGTGCTCACTGGCCCTCCCGTCGTTCGACCCTAGCTCCTCGGAAATGCGGCTTGTCCGAGCAGCCCGTCTCGACTAACGTAAATTAATCCTGTTTATTTGGAAGGCGGCGCCAGCAAGTCGGCCGCCAACCACACTCACTTCGACGGCGAAGCCAGGGCGCTTGGAGCTGTCACAACGGAAAGAGCGGAAATGCAGACCATCGAACGCGACGTCGTCATCATCGGAGCAGGCCCCTCCGGCCTCACAGCGGCCCGCCGCCTCACCCAGGCAGGCAAGACCGTCGCCGTCCTCGAGGCGCGCGACCGCGTCGGCGGACGCACCTGGAGCAACATCATCGACGGCCAGTTCTTCGAGATCGGCGGCCAATGGGTCTCGCCAGACCAGACGGCGCTCCTCGCCCTCCTCGACGAGCTCGGCAAGGGCACCTTCTCGCGCTACCGCGAGGGCAAGTCGGTCTACATCAGCCCCAAGGGCGAGCGCACCGTCTACGAGGGCGACACGTTCCCCGTAAGCGAGCACACCGCCGCCGAGATGGACCGCATGATCGAGCTCCTCGACGGCCTCGCCGCCGAGATCGGCCCCGTCGAGCCGTGGGCGCACGCCAAGGCGCGCGAGCTCGACACCATCTCCTTCCACCACTGGCTGCGCCAGCAGTCCACCGACGAGGAGGCCTGCAACAACATCGGGCTGTTCGTCGCCGGCGGCATGCTCACCAAGCCGTCCTTCGCATTCTCCGCGCTGCAGGCAGTGCTCATGGCCGCATCCGCCGGTTCGTTCTCGAACCTCGTCGACGAGAGCTTCATCCTCGACAAGCGCGTCATCGGCGGCATGCAGTCGGTCAGCCAGCAGATGGCGCAGGAGCTCGGCGACGACGTGTTCCTGAACAACCCCGTGCGCTTCCTTCACTGGGAGGACAACGGAGCAGGCAATGCGGCCTCCGTCACCGCGGTCGCCGACCACATCACCGTCAAGGCGCAGCACGCCATCATGGCCGTGCCGCCCAACCTCTACTCGCGCGTCTCCTTCGTCCCCGCCCTGCCGCGCCAGCAGATGATCGTGCACCAGCACATCTCCATGGGCCTCGTCATCAAGGTGCACGCCACCTACGCCACCCCGTTCTGGCGTGAAGAGGGCCTCAGCGGCACCGCGTTCGGTGCCGGGCACATCGTGCAGGAGGTCTACGACAACACCAACCATGAAGACGAGCGAGGCACCCTCGTCGGCTTCATCACCGATGAGGCGGCCGAAGCCATGTGGGCGCTGAGCGACGAGGAGCGCAAGGCCGCCGTCCTCGGCTCCGTCGCCGAGTTCCTCGGGCCGAAGGCCCTCGACCCCGAGGTCTTCTACCTCTCCGACTTCGGCGCAGAGGAGTGGACCCGCGGCGCCTACGCCACGAGCTACGACCTCGGCGGACTCCACCGCTGGGGCGCCATCCAGCACGACCCGGTCGGCCCGATCTTCTGGTCGAGCTCCGACCTCGCGGCAGAGGGCTACCAGCACGTTGACGGCGCGGTGCGGATGGGCGAAGCTACGGCGAAGCGCATCCTCCAGTCCTGAGCGCCCTCGGCATCCTGAAATCGGACGACACCCCAAGAATTGGAGAGGCAGCATGGCGCAGCGTTTCGTAGTGGGCTACATCGCGAGCGACCGAGGGCATGACGCCCTCGCCCTCGCCTCCTTCCTCGCGAAGGGCACCGACACGGAGGTCATCATCGCGATGATCACGCCGGAGACGTCGCCGTACAGCGGCACGCATCCGCTGCCGCTCGACGATGCCGACAGCATCATCGGCAAGCAGATCGACACGTGGATGAGCGAGGCGCTCGCCCAGGTGCCGGAGGGCATCGCGGCACGCGGCGTCGTCCGCAGCGCCACGGGCGAGGCCCAGGGGCTCATGGACATCGCCGCGGAGTTCGGCGCTGCCGCGCTGGTCATCGGCGCGGCCACGACCGCGCTGCTGCGGCAGTTCACCATCGGGACAGTCGCATCCACGCTGCTGCACGCCTCGCCGCTGCCCGTCGCGCTCGCTCCGGCTGGGTTCGCCGAAGAGGGGCCCGTCACCCGCATCACCACGCTGTTCGGCACCCGCTCGGGGGCCGCCGCGCTCATCGGCACCTCCGTCGAGAGCGCGCTGCAGCGCGACGTGCAGCTGCGCCTGCTGTCGCTCGTGCAGCTCGACCGAGTGCCGCCCAGCCAGGTGCAGGAGGTCGACGAGTTCGTGCGCGAGTTCGGCGGGGCAGTGCTCGCCGGGCGCGCGGAGGCCCTGCTGGAGTCGGGCAAGGCCACCGTCGAGACGGTCGAGGGCGAGAGCCTCGAGGCCGCACTCGAGCGGGCCGACTGGAAGCCGGGCGATGTCGCCTTCGTCGGCTCCAGCCGCCTCGCGCAGGGAGGACGCATCTTCCTCGGCGCCCGAGCGCAGCGCCTGCTGCGTGTGCTGACCGTGCCGATCATCGTCGTGCCGCGCGCCGCGCAGCCTGCCGAGGCACCCAAGTCCGCTCCCGAATCCCCAGCGACAGGAACAGGGCAATGACCAGGACAGAAGACAGCGCGGAGCGGGGCGGACTCAGCTCCAAGGGCCTCTCCGCAGGCAAGGTCGGCGTCATCGGCGCGACCATCATCGGCATCTCGTGCATCGCCCCTGCGTACACGCTGACCTCGGGTCTCGGCCCGACCATCTCGCAGGTCGGCCTGCAGACGCCGGCGATCCTCTTCATCGGCTTCATCCCGATGGTGCTCGTCGTCTTCGGCTACCGCGAGCTGAACTCGGCGATGCCGGACTCCGGCACCACGTTCACCTGGGCGTCCCGCGCGTTCGGTCCGTGGATCGGGTGGATGGGCGGATGGGGGCTCATCGCGGCGACCGTCCTCGTCCTCTCGAATCTCGCGGCCGTTGCCGTGGACTTCCTGTTCATCCTGCTCGCACAGGTGTTCCAGAATCCGGAGCTCGCCGACCTCACGACGGTGCTGTGGATCAACATCCCCGTCACGATCCTCTTCACGGCGCTCGCCGCGTGGATCTCGTACCGGGGCGTCGAGGCGACAGAGAAGATCCAGGTCGGGCTCGTCGCATTCCAGCTCATCGCACTGGCCTGGTTCATCGTCGCCGCCTTCATGCACCTGAGCAACAACACGGCCTTCGACCCGACCCCCATCGAGCTGTCCTGGTTCAACCCCTTCGAGCTGGGGGACATGGCCGTCGTCGCCGCCGGCGTCTCGCTGTCGATCTTCCTCTTCTGGGGCTGGGACACGGTCATCACGATGAACGAGGAGGCGAAGGACCCGAAGAAGACACCCGGCCGCGCCGCCATGCTCACGATCATCATCATCATGGTGATCTACCTGCTCACGACCCTCGCCGTGCTCGTCTTCGCGGGCATCGGCACCGAGGGCCTCGGAGCAGGCAACCCGGACAACCAGGAGAGCATCTTCGCGGCCCTCGCGGGGCCGGTCATGGGGCCGTTCGCGCTCCTGATGTCCATCGCCATCCTGTCGTCGTCGGCGGCCTCGCTGCAGTCGACGATGGTCTCCCCGTCGCGCACGATCCTCGCCATGGGGCACTACGGCGCCCTGCCGAAGCGCTTCGCGGACGTCAGCCCGCGCTTCAAGTCGCCGTCAGTCGCGACCCTGGCCTCGGCCATCGCCGCTGTCGTGTTCTACGTCGTCATGAGGCTGCTCTCCGAGAACGCGCTGTGGGACACGATCGCGGCCCTCGGCCTCATGATCTGCTTCTACTACGGCGTCACGGGGCTCGCGTGCGTCTGGTACTTCAGGCACAGTCTGTTCAGCTCGGCCAGGAACTTCTTCTTCCGGTTCCTGTTCCCGCTGCTCGGCGGCATCGTGCTGCTGTACTTCTTCTACGAGACGGCCGTCGCGTCGCTGTCGCCGTCGTTCGGCTCAGGCTCGGCGGTCTTCGCGACGAGCTACGACGCCGACGGCATCGCCCAGGACGGCATCGGGCTCGTGTTCGTGCTCGGCATCGGAGTGCTGCTGCTCGGCGTGGTCATCATGGTCGTGCAGTACTTCCGCAGCCCCGGGTTCTTCCGCGGCGAGACGATCCAGATCGGCAACGACCGCGACACGCAGTCGATCGAGGTGCTGAAGGACTAGCTGTCCCGTCCCATCCCGCCCTGCCGACCCCGCACCTGCCCCGCCGCATCCGCCGCAGATGGGTCGCTTTCACCCCGTATCGAGCGCTGATACGGGGTGAAAGCG
>NZ_JADKSL010000036.1:0-15212 GCF_015351275.1 Pseudoclavibacter sp. VKM Ac-2867 | reverse complement strand
CCCCACAGTGGGGGGCGCCCGCTGGTCACGGTGCTCGGCTCCGAGCAGCCGTCGTTACTTCTTTCTGCGCCGCTGAGCCCGGTTGCCTGCCGGCTGCCCACCTGGTTTGGACGTAGCGCCCTTGCCGAACGAGCTGCCTGCGGCCGGCCCTGAGGACTCAGCCTCCGCCTGATCGCCCTGCTCCGCGGCCTGACGCTTGGCGGGGTTCCCCGAGCGAGAGACAGGCTGGCGGGGCCGCGTGCCCTGCGGGGCCTTCGCGACGGGTGCCGCGGGCTCCTCGCCGGCTTCCTCGCGAGCCTGGTCGAGCGCCGAGGAGGTGCCGAGATCGCGCTCACGACGCTTCGCGTCCGCCGTCGCCCGCTGGTTGAGCTGGCCACGCTCGTTGCGCACCTCGACCTCACCCTGGTCGGTCGCGGCTGAGTAGCTCAACGCGGTCTGGGCCTTCTCGTCCAGCCCCTTCGCGACGATCTGCACGTCAGGGGTCTCGCTCGCAGACGGGGTCTCGTCCTTCTTGACGGTGACCTCGAGGTTGTAGAGGAATCCGACGGATTCCTCGCGGATGCTGCCGAGCATCTGCTGGAACATCGCGAAGCCCTCACGCGTGTACTCCACGAGCGGGTCGCGCTGAGCCATGGCGCGCAGGCCGATGCCGTCCTTCAGGTTGTCCATCTCGTACAGGTGGTCGCGCCACTTGCGGTCGATGACACTCAGCACGACGCGTCGCTCGAGCTCGCGGGTCGCTTCCTCGCCGATCGACTCCTCACGACGCTCGTACGCGAGACGCGCATCGGAGAGCACCTCGTCCTCGAGCATCTTCCTCGTCAGCTTGCTGCGCCCACCGGCTTCCTCGAAGAGCTCGTCCTCGGTGATGCCAACCGGGTAGAGCTGCTTGAGGTCGGTCCACAGGGCGTCGAACTCCCAGTCGTCGCCCGTGCCGTCGCCCGTGTGCTCCTGGATGATGTCGTCGATGGCATCGGTGAGGAAGTTCTGCACCTTGTCAGCGATGTCGTCGCCCTCGAGGATGCGGCGGCGATCACTGTAGATCGCGGTGCGCTGCTCGTTGAGCACGTTGTCGTACTTGAGCACGTTCTTGCGGATCTCGGCGTTGCGAGATTCGACCTGGGACTGCGCGGACCGGATGGCCCTCGACACGATGCGGGACTCGAGGGCGAGGTCGTCGGGTGTTCCGTCGCCGGCCATGATCGCGCGCGTCGCTCCCGTGTTGAAGAGACGCATGAGGTCGTCGGTCATCGACAGGTAGAAGCGGCTCTCGCCGGGGTCACCCTGACGTCCGGAGCGACCGCGGAGCTGGTTGTCGATTCGGCGGGACTCGTGGCGCTCGGTGCCGAGCACGTAGAGGCCCCCTGCTTCAGCCACCTCGTCGGCTTCGCTCTTCACCTGCTCCTTCATGGAGCCGAAGACCTCGAGCCACTTCTCGTCGTACTCGTCTGCGTTCTCCTGAGGGTCGAGACCGAGCGCCGTCATCTCAGCGACGGCAAGGAACTCGGCGTTTCCACCGAGCATGATGTCGGTACCGCGGCCGGCCATGTTGGTCGCGACCGTGACGGCGCCCCGACGCCCAGCCTGGGCGACGATCGCCGCCTCGCGTGCGTGGTTCTTCGCGTTGAGCACTTCGTGCTTGATGCCGCGCTTCGCGAGGAGCTTCGACAGGTACTCGCTCTTCTCGACACTCGTCGTGCCGACCAGGACCGGCTGGCCGGTCTCGTGGCGCTCGACGATGTCCTCGACGACCTGGTCGAACTTGACCTTCTCGTTCTTGTAGACGAGGTCGGGGTTGTCCTTGCGCTGCATGGGGCGGTTCGTGCGGATGGGCACGACGCCGAGCTTGTAGGTGCTCATGAACTCGGCAGCCTCGGTCTCGGCCGTACCGGTCATGCCTGCGAGCTTGTCGTACATGAGGAAGTAGTTCTGCAGCGTGACCGTGGCCATCGTCTGGTTCTCGGCCTTGATCTGCACCCCTTCCTTCGCCTCGATGGCCTGGTGGAGACCCTCGTTGTAGCGTCGGCCCTTCAGGATGCGGCCGGTGTGCTCGTCGACGATATTGACTTCGCCGTTCTGCACGACGTATTCCTTGTCGCGCTTGAAGAGCGCCTTCGCCTTGATGGCGTTGTTCAGGAAGGAGATGAGCGGGGTGTTGGCCGACTCGTAGAGGTTGTCGATCCCGAGGGCGTCCTCCACTCGGTCGATACCCGGCTCGAGCACGCCGATGGTTCGCTTCTTCTCGTCGACCTCGTAGTCGCGGCCGTCCTTGAGCTTGCGCACGATCGAGGCGAACTCCGAGTACCACCGGTTCGCATCCCCCTGGGCTGGCCCGGAGATGATGAGGGGCGTTCGGGCCTCGTCGATCAGGATGGAGTCGACCTCGTCCACGATCGCGAAGAAGTGCTCGCGCTGCACCATGTCCTCGGATCGCCAGGCCATGTTGTCGCGCAGGTAGTCGAAGCCGAACTCGTTGTTCGTGCCGTAGGTGACATCGGCGGCGTACTGCTCACGGCGCTCGGCCGGGGACTGCCCAGCGACGATGCATCCGGTCGTCATGCCGAGGGCGCGGAAGACGCGGCCCATGAGGTCGGACTGGTAGGTCGCGAGGAAGTCGTTGACCGTGACGACGTGCACACCCTTGCCGGCGATGGCGTTCAGGTAGGCGGGCAGGGTCGCGACGAGGGTCTTGCCCTCACCGGTCTTCATCTCGGCGATGTTGCCGAGGTGGAGCGCAGCCCCACCCATGAGCTGCACGTCGTAGTGCCGGAGGCCCAGCACTCGTCCTGCGGCCTCGCGGACCGCGCCGAAGGCCTCTGGCAGGAGGGCGTCGAGCGACTCCCCGGCCTCGTGACGCTCGCGGAACGAGACCGTGATGTCACGGAGCTCGTCGTCGCTGTACTCCTTGAAGGCGTCCTCGAGGCGACCGACCTGCTTGGCTACGCTCTCCAGCTTGCGAAGGGTGCGCCCTTCGCCCATGCGGAGGATCTTCTCGAGAACTGAGGCCAAGGTCTGCTCCTACTGGTTGACGCAAGTGGCGCGAGAGCGCGCGGCGAAGCACAGCCCGTGCTGTGCACATCGGTTGATTCTACGCACCTCGCCCCGTCCGATGCTGGATGCATCGACCGGGGCGAGGTGGGTGAGAGCAGAACTAGGAGACGGGAACCGCGTTCTCGTCGAGCGCGATGACTCCGTAGTCCCAGCCGCGGCGTCGGTAGACGACGCTCGGGCGGAGGGACTCGCTCTCGATGAAGAGGAAGAAGTCGTGCCCCAGGAGCTCCATGTGGTCGACCGCTTCGTCCTTGCTGAGGCGCTTGGGGGCGAAGGTCTTCTCACGGATCACCACTGGCGAGTAGAGCTCCTCGAGGTTCTCCTCCTCAGCCTCGATCTCTGACGCCGTGGCGCCGGATTCGACGAGACGGATCGTGTCCGTGTTGGCGGGAGTGACGTCGATCTGCGCGAAGTTGTCGGCGGCCGCCTCCTGGAGACGGAGTGGCGTGTGCTGGCCGCGGTGGATCTTCTTGCGGTCCTTGTTGCGGCGCAGTCGCTCGACGAGCTTGTCCAGCGCCAGATCGAAGGCCGCGTACTTGTCACCGGCCTCGGCCTCGGCGCGAACGACCGGGCCGGGTCCGAAGAGCGTGATCTCGACTTTGCCCTTGTCGAGCAGGTTTCCAGCCCTGTCGGTTCGCTTGGTCAGCTTGATTTCCGCTGCCTGCGTCTTGCCATCGAGAAGCGAGACCTTCGCAAGCGCCTTCTCGGCGGCGTACTCGCGGAAGCGGTCCGGGATCTCGGTGTTGCGACCGGTGATCGTGATTTCCATGTCACTCTCCTGTCGTTCTGCACGAGGCCGAGGTGTCACTGCCTCGTGATGCTGTGCCGCAATCGTAGACCCCAATTCACCCGCTGTTGTCTGCGATTTCGCAGACATGCCCTACCCTCCGCGCGTGTCGACTTCCGGGCGTGCTCCGCGCGCAGATCTGCGCACGGTCTCGGCGACGACGACGCCTCCGACCACGACCGCGCCGACCATTTCCAAGGCACGGACCGCTTCGCGCATCGTCGCGCCGCTCGTGACGACGTCGTCGATGAGCACCACCCGCGCACCTGCCAGCCCCGGTTCGGCAGCGAAGGCGCACCTCAGGTTGTCGGCCCGAGCCGATGCCGTGAGCCCGGCCTGATCCTGCACGCTCCTGACGAGTCGGAGCGCCCGCGCACTCCTCGTTCCGGGCAGCGCCTGTTCCCAGAGCAGAGCGAGGTGCACGTAGCCGCGAGCGCGGATCGATCTCGCTGACGACGGGATGAGCACCGGCACCCAGGCGGCGGAGTCCAGTCCTGAGCGAACCGCTGCCTGCCGACTGCCTCTGGCCGAGTCGGCGAACGCCGAGACCGCCGACCGCAGGAGCAGACTGAGAGGGCGTGCCGCGTCCGCTCTCCCCCGCTCCTTGAGCGAGGCGAGGAGCGCTTTCACGGGCCCCTCGTAGTCGCAGGCAGCGACGACGGGGACTCTGCTTCCATCAGCGGCGATGACCCTCACTGCACATGCCCGCACCGCCGCGAGCCGTGCAAGCTGCTCGGCGCAGCTCCGGCAGAGCGCGCGACCGAGTCCGCCGCAAGCGGCGCAGGTGACGGGGAGGAGAACCGCCAGTGCGTCGAGCGCTGCTGCGCGCAGTGCCGCCACCCGATCGTGGAGCTGCGCGGCGAATCCAGAGGGCAGGGGCATCGTTCAAGAATGACGACGCACGAGGGCGAGACGGTGCCTCTCTCTCGGCGCTGTGGAGAACCGGAATCGGCCGCCGATCACACCTGGGTCAGGATGAAGTCCACGACGGCCTCCGACTGCTGCCACCTGTTGCCCTTCGGCACGTAGATGTGGCGGTCCTTGTCGAGCACTCGAAGGCCGGCAGGCGTATTGCTTCCCGTGATCTGCTGCCCATCGAGCACGGCGCCGTTGACGCTGACCGTGCCGCCGACGGTCTGCGTGCGGACCTCGGCCGTGCCCTCGCTCCCCGTCGCGAGCACCGCGAGCGAGGTCTCATCGACCCAGGCGAGGTCGATCGGCGACGTGCCGCCCGGCTCCAGGATGAGCGGGTTGCCGAGCCCGATCGGCCGGTTGGTGCTCGGCTCGCGTTCGATCGCCATGACCGCGACCCTGACGCCGACGGAGCTGTTCTCGAGCACCGCGAGCCTGGCGCCGTCTCGGGAGACGGCGATCGCCCGGTACCCGGTCGCGCCCACGTTCTCCGCGGGCTCCAGCCAGCTGTGCTGACGGTCGTCGACATCCGTGGCGCGCAGCCCTGAGCCGTCCGTACTGCCCGTCCAGGTGTAGCCCCAGCTGTCGAGGCTCATCGCGAGCGGGCCAGGCCTGGCATCGACGAGCAGCGGATCGGGGACGGCGATAGGCGTCGTGAAGACACCGTTGGGCGTCACGAACGACGCGACATCGCCGGCGCTCGAGTAGGCACCCTTCTGCGGGGCGAGGGAGGCGAGCGCCCCCTGCAGGGCCGCCGTCTCGGGCGACGCCGTCACGTTGACACCGCTCAGGAATCCGAGCTCGCCGCCCTTGTAGACGAGGGGCGTGCTGGTCACCTGCCGGTTCACGACGACGGCGTCCTCTGGTGGGAGATCCTGATCGATCGGGACACCCGTGATGGACATGGTGACGCTCGTGATCGACTCGAAGTCGGCGAAGCTCTCGGTGAGCTGCAGGAGCATCCGCGAATATCGTTCCGGGGAGGCCGAGGAGAGGACCGACGAGAAGTCGACGTCGGCGACGTCTCCCTCGACGGTCACGGCGCCGAGCAGCGTCACGTCGGAGGGGATGGCGCTGACGACGTTGCCCTCGGCGAGCCAGGGCGCTGGCCCGTTGACGAGGGCGCGCGCGATGCGCGTCATCGCGGTCTGCTGCGCATCGAACCACCGGACGTCCGGCACGAGCCGGGAGAGCGTGTCGTCGTAGAAGTAGAGGGTGTAGCTCTTGAAGAGGCTGCGGAAGTTCTGGTTCAGCAGCACGATGCCGGGCGGGGCCTCCGTGATCCGCCACTCGCCGTCTGCGTTCTGGGCGAGGGTGAAGTCGAGACGCTCGGTCGTTCCGCTCTTGAGCTCGCTGTAGATGCCTTCAGCATCGACGCTGGCCGAGGACTTGTAGCTCGCCTCGACCCGCTCGGAGCCCGCGTCGACCACGTCGGGCACGGAGGCGGTGACGATGATGCGGGCGTTCGGGTCCCACTCCTGCCGGAACGACTCTGCGAGATACTCCCGAGCGACCTCGTAGTCGTTCTGCGTTCCGGTTCCTGCATCGAGGAACCCCTCGATGACCTCCTCGCGACTCATGCCGTCTCGCGGCGGGTCGGGGAAGAAGCTGTACGACTGGTCGCTCTCCTGCTGCTCGGACTCGCCGGCGAGGACCTGGCCGGAGGTCGGGATGCGGGCACATCCGACGAGCACGAGCATCGCGATGACCAGGATTCCGGCCGCGGCTCCCCGCGTCGCGCGCCGTCCATTCGCAGCTCGTCTCATGTCCGTTCCTCCTGCCCCTGCTCTGCCGATTCCCCGGCGGGCGGGTTCTCGTCCTGTGTGTCCTCGTCGTGCATTTCGGGCTCGTTGCCCTCGTCGTCCATGCGGTGCTTGTCGCCGTCGCCGTCGCCGTCGCGACCACCGTCATGGTTGTCGCGGATGCTGGGAAGCGACGGCACGGACTCGGGAGCCGAGCTGGTCACCACAACCGCTTCCGCATCGTCCCAGGGTGCGGGGCTCTGCGCCGGTTCGTCGAGGGACGTCACCTCGATGACATCCATCGAGTTCGTCGGCGCCGAGGAGACAATCGGTTCGGCGTTGGAGGAGCGCATGCCGACGAGGTCGGGCAGCTCGATCGGCTGCGTGTCGACGTCTTCGTCGGTGAACGCCTCGGAGGACACGTCCTCCTCGTCGATCATGATGGTGGCAGCTCCTGCGTCGCCCGGCTCGAGCGGGAGCGGTGAGCCCATGATCTTGCCGCCGACGAATCGCGGCAGCGTGAGCCGGAAGTTCGTCCCCTTGCCCGATTCCGACCAGACCTCCAAGCGCCCCTCGTGCAGGCGAACGTCCTCGAGCGAGATCGCGAGACCGAGACCGGACCCACCCATCGTGCGCTTGCGCGACGGGTCGGCGCGCCAGAAGCGGTCGAAGACCCTGGTGCGCTCGGCCTCGGTCATGCCGATGCCGTAGTCGCGCACGGAGAGCGCGACGGCAGACTCGTTGGAGTCGACGGACACGACGATCGGCTTCGCCTCCCCGTGCTCGATGGCGTTGCCGAGGAGGTTCCTGACGACGCGGTTGATGCGGCGAGCATCGAACTCGGACTCCCCATAGCCGCCGGGGGCTTTGAGCACGAGGCGTGTGCCGTGATCGAGCGCGACAGGCGTCATGGCACCGATGACATCGTCGGCAACGGTCGCGAGGCTGTTGGACTCCCGCAGGATCTCGACCGCTCCGGCGTCGTACCTGGAGATCTCCAGGAGGTCGGCGAGCAGGATCTCGAACCGCTCGATCTGGTCGTGGAGGAGCTCGACCGACCGCGCCGTGACGGTATCGAAGTCGTCGCGACGGTCGAAGAGCATCCCACCGGCGAGACGGATGGTCGTGAGGGGCGTGCGCAGCTCATGTGAGACATCCGAGACGAAGCGCTGTTGCACCTGCGACAGGTTCGCGAGGCGCTCGATCTGGTCCTGCAGGCTGTCCGCCATCTCGTTGAACGATCTCGCGAGCGTCGCGATGTCGTCCTCTCCTGACTCCGGCACGCGCTGCTCCAGATGCCCCGCCGCGAGGCGCCTGCTCGTCTTCGCGGCCTCGCGGATCGGCTGGATCACAGCGCGCATGACGAATCCCGTGATGACGGCGACCAGAAGCACCAGGACGATCATGGCGACCACGAGAGTGCGCTGCACGAAGTCGAGCGTCTGCTGCGTCTCCTCCATCGAGTACACGAAGTACATCTCGTACTGACCGAGGCTCTGCACGGTGACGGTCGAGCCGATGACGATGCCGGGCACCTCGTTGCCGAACTCGTCGACGAGTGCGATCGACTGATAGTAGGTCTGCGGTGACGCCGAGGTCGTTCCGGTCGCCGCGGTCTCCGCGCCCGCCCTCACCGCCTGCTTCAACTCCGGCGAGACCAGTTCGGCCGAGACGGGACCCTTTGCCAGCGCCCGCAGCTCGTTGGACTGCTCCTCGCCGTCCGACGCGCCCTGCATGAAGATGACGCCGTAACTGTTGGCCGCCGAGTCCTGCGCCGCATCCACCGCAAGCGTCTGCAGGGTCTCGAGGGCCGCACTGTCGGTCTCCTCGCCGGACGCGAAGACCGTCTGAGCCGCGGTCACCGCCCGCTCGGTCTCGGAGACGAGGGGCCTGAGCCTCGAGTTGAAGAGGTCGCTCGCGATGGAGTTGGACATGACGAATCCGACCGAGAGCACCGTCGCCGTCGTCAGCGCGACCGAGAGCGCGATCGTCCGGAAGGGAAGCGACGTCCGCCAGAGGAAGACGAGGTTCCGCCACACCCCGTGCGCGGAACGCCACCGGTACGGGACACGGATGCCCTCCGTGTCGACGTCGGAAGTCCGAGAAGAAGAGGAGGAGGTCGTGCGCCTGGCTACTGCGCTCACGTCAGGAGAACGCGGTCGTGTTCCCAGCGCGGTACCCCACGCCGCGAACCGTCGCCACGATCTTCGGGTGGTCCGGGTCGTGCTCGACCTTCGCGCGCAGCCGCTGCACGTGCACGTTGACGAGACGCGTGTCGGCCTTGTACTGGTAGCCCCAGACCTGCTCGAGCAGCTCCTCGCGCGTGAAGACCTTCTGCGGCTTCGCAGCGAGCGTGAGCAGCAGATCGAACTCGAGCGGAGTCAGGTTGATCTGCTCCTCGCCACGCAGGACCTCGTGCGCGTTGACGTTCAACGTGAGATCGCCGACGCGAATGATGCTCTGCACCTCTGGCTGGCTCGCGCGCAGCCGGGTCTTGATGCGAGCGACGAGCTCCTTGGGGTTGAAGGGCTTGACGATGTAGTCATCAGCACCGGCTTCGAGGCCGCGGACCACGTCGGTCGTGTCCGACTTCGCGGTCAGCATGATGATGGGCGTGCCGGATTCCGCGCGCAGCAGGTGGCAGATCTGGATGCCGTCCAGGCCGGGAAGCATGACATCGAGCAGGACCAGTTCCGGCTTGACCCGACGGAACTCGCCGAGGGCAGCCGCGCCGTCGCCGCAGAACTCGGGTTCGTAGCCTTCGGCCCTGAGAACGATGCCGATCATCTCCGACAGCGCGAGGTCGTCATCGACCACGAGGATGCGTTCGCCCACAGAACCCTCCCTGTTCCAGAACCTGCCCGAGACCGGGCGCTTCCCTCAGCGTAGCGGGCATAGTCCCCTCAGAGGCTCAACCCAGAGTGCGCGGCGCGCGGTGTGCCACGATGGACCCGTGACGCATGGCCCATACGAGCACGCACCCGCGCCCAACCACGCGTATCCGCCGCAGCCCGGAGCGCAGACGCCGAGCGCCTTCCCGCAGGCCGATCACTGGCAAGGTCAGTGGCAGGGGCAGGGGCAGCAGCAATGGCAGGGGCAGCAACCTGATCAGTACGGCGCACCCGGCCCGGCGAGCTGGCAGTACGGCCCGCCGCAGGAACAGGGCCAGCCGGGCGGGCAGTGGATGCCGGCGCCGACACCCGGCCTCTTCCCTCTCCGACCGCTCGCCTTCGGCGACGCGCTCGCCGCCACGTTCCGCCTGTTCCGCACCTCACCCAAGACCACGCTCGGCAGCGCCGTCATCGTCATGGGAGCGACGACGCTCTTCGCGAGCCTGCTTCCCGTCGTCGTCGGAATGCTCATGTTCACGCGCATCCCATACGGGGGGAGCCAAGAGGACATCACGCCGATGCTGGTCTCCTCCATCACGCTGACATCGCTCGCCGCGGTCCTCGGCCTCGCCGTCGCGGGTGTCGGCTCAGCGCTCCTGCAGGGAATCCTCGTGCGGGTCGTCGCTCGTGGCGCGATCGGAGAGAAGCTCGGCTTCAAGGAGGCCTGGCGCGCGGGGTGGCGCGGCATCTGGCGACTGATCGGGTACGCGCTACTCGCCGGAGTCGGCGCGGTGGTGCTGATCGCTGTCGGCTGGCTCCTCATCCCGCTCATCATGTTCGCCGTCCTCTCGGGGTCAGGCGGAGATGAGGCGACGATCGCCGGCTCGATCGGGCTCGGCGTCATCTTCACGCTGCTCCTCGGCGGGGCGACGGTCGTGCTCATGGTGTGGCTCGGCATCAAGATCATGTTCGCCCCGAGCGCCATCGTCCTCGAGGGTCTCGGCCCTATCGCCGCCATCCGCCGCAGCTGGAACCTCTCCCATGGCAACTTCTGGCGTGTGCTCGGGGTCGTCGTCGTCATCCAGGTGATCCTGAACGTCGCCACCGGCGCCGTCTCGACGGTCGCGCAGCTGGCCGTCAGCCTGGGTCAGGTCATCATCATGCCCCTCGGAAGTGGCGAGGCGTCCGCACCGGATGCTGGCACGATCGTCGCGTTCGCCGTGATCCTGCTCATCACCTCCGCGCTGCAGGTGCTCCTCGGGGCGATCGTCCTGGTGCTCACGAGCGGGAACGCGACGATCCTGTACTTCGACCTTCGGATGCGCAAGGAGGCGCTCGGCGTCACCCTGCAGCGATATGCAGAGCAGTCCGCGGCCGGGGCCGACATCGCCGATGCTGACTTCGACGTGCAGGTGCAGCGGCCGGTCTCCCCGACGGGGGCTCCGGGGTACGTGCGCTGATGCGGCTCGGCCCGTGGGTCGGCTCGGCGGAGCCGCCGCTCGAGATCGACGAGGATCCGGCGCGCGATCTCCTGCAGGGTGAGCTCGCGAAGGCCGAGTACACGCAGGCCTCCCCCACCTGGCTCGATCTCTGGATCGACGACTTCTGGAACTGGGTGAACGACCTGCTCCAACCCATCGAGGGGGTGCCGGGGGGCTTCTCTCCCATCGCGCTCATCCTGGGTGCACTTGTCATCCTCGGTGTCCTCGCGCTGCTCATCGGCCGACCTATCCTCGCTCAACGGGCGAGGGGACGGACAGGAATGCCCTCAGATCTCTTCGACGGCGATGAGCGATCTGCTCGCGACCTGCGCGGTTCCGCTGCCGCGGCGGCATCGCGGGGGGACTTCGAGACCGCCGTCGTTGAGCAGTTCCGGGCGCTCGCTCGAGCCGTGCATGACCGCACGGTGATCTCTCTCAGCCCGGGAATGACGGCGACGGCGGTCGCCGAAGCGACGGGCGTCTCGTTCCCCGGTCACGCTCCCGCGCTGCATGTCGCCGCGAAGTCCTTCGATGCTGCCCGGTACCTGGGGCTCGGAGCCTCCGAGGCCGACTGGCACCAGCTGCGCAGTCTCGACCTCGCACTCGACTCGGCGGCACCGGTCAAGCTGGCCTCGTTCTCTGGGCGCGGCTCGTGAGCATCACGCAGGCCGCGACGCCGACCGTTTCGGAGCGGCTCAGACGCGCGCGCCCGTGGCTGCTCATCGCCGCAGGCGCGGTCGTCATCGCCGTGACCAGCGCGCTTCTCGCCGGGGGGATGGCAAACGCGAACTCGCCGTATCTCGGTGTGGACTCCGCACGGCCCAACGGAGCGAAGGCCGTCTTCACCGTGCTCGGCAACCAGGGTGTTTCGACGAGCGCCGCGACGAGCCTCGACGAGGCTCGGTCGCAGCTGCAGGACGCTGAGGGCGACACGACGCTGGTCATCCACGACCGTGACGGCCTGGCCGTCGATGACCTCGCCGCTCAGGTCGCTGAGCTCGACGCGGAGCGTGTGCTGCTGCTCGCTCCGAGCCGAAGCCTCCTTGAGGCGTTCGACGGAGCGATCGTCGTGGGCGGCGTCGGTGCCGACGGCGAAGATGGAGACACGGTCGCAGCCGGTGCGGAGTGCACCTCGCCGCTCGGCGATCTCGCCCCTGACATCTCCCAGCGGGGCGCGCGGCTGTATCAGCTGAGCGACGATGCCACCGGAGGCAGCGCCTGCTACGCCGAGTCCGGGCGCTTCGCCTATGTCGAGACGGAGCTCGCCTCCGGAACGGAGCTTGCTGCACTGGGCGCGACCGACAACCTCAGCAACGGCGAGGTGCTCAGCGCCGCGAACGCGGCCATGGGCCTCGCGGTCCTCGGAGAGACGCAGTCGCTGGTCTGGTACGTGCCGGGCGTCACTGACGCCGAGGCGGTCTTCGGAGCGCAGCCGTCGCTCAGCAGCTACGTCCCGCCGTGGCTCACACCGACCATCCTCATCGCACTCGCCTCACTCCTCGGGGTCATGGTGTGGCGCGGGCGCCGCTTCGGGCCCCTCGTCGAGGAGCGTCTGCCGGTCATCGTCGAGGCTTCCGAGACGATGCAGGGCCGCGGCCGGCTCTACGCGCAGCAGCGTGCTCGGCTCCGCGCCCTCGACAATCTCCGCATCGGCACGACGACTCGTCTCGCGAGATCGCTCGGCCTGGCGCGCGCGAGCCACGTGCAGGAGATCATCACGTCGAGCGCATCGGTCCTCGGAGCGAACCGAGCCGCGGTCGCGTGGACGCTGCTCGACGCCGTTCCGGGCAGCGAGGCCGAACTCCTCGACCTGAGCCAGGCGCTGCTGACCCTCGAGCGCGAAGTCGCAGCGGCCATCGATCCGAGCAGCGCCGGACCTCGCTCGGCCCACCCCACGACCACTGATCCAAGCAGCACCGCCGAGAACAACGGAGGCACCTATGAGCACTGATGTCCGTGAAGCACTGCAGCGAGTCCGCGGCGAGGTCGCCAAGGCCGTCGTCGGACAGGAGCGCGCCGTCGATGGCCTTCTCGTGGCCCTGCTCGCCGGAGGGCATGCGCTGCTCGAGGGTGTTCCCGGCGTGGGCAAGACGCTCCTCGTGCGGACCTTGAGCGAGACCCTGTCGCTCGACACGAAGCGGGTCCAGTTCACGCCGGACCTCATGCCAGGCGACATCACCGGGTCGCTCGTCTACGACTCCGCAGCTGGCGAGTTCGAGTTCCGCGAGGGCCCCGTCTTCACGAACATCCTTCTCGCCGACGAGATCAACCGCACGCCGCCGAAGACGCAGTCGGCGCTGCTCGAGGCGATGGAGGAGCGACAGGTTTCCGCCGATGGCGTGACTCGCGCCCTCCCCGCTCCCTTCCTCGTGGCAGCGACGATGAACCCCATCGAGTACGAGGGCACGTACACGCTGCCGGAGGCGCAGCTCGACCGCTTCCTGCTGAAGCTCGTCCTCGAGCTGCCGTCTCGGGATGCGGAGTTCGAGGTGCTGCGGCGGCATGCCGCCGGCTTCTCGCCGCGTGACCTGCGGGCTGCCGGGGTGCGGAGTGCGCTCTCTGCCGAGGAGCTGCGCCGAGCGCAGGCCGAGGCTGCGGCCGTCGAGGTGCGATCGGATGTCCTGGCGTACATCGTCGACATCGCCCGCGCGACCAGGCAGTCTCCGTCCGTGCGAATGGGCGTCTCTCCCCGCGGGGCGACGGCCCTCATGTCGGCGAGCAAGGCGTTCGCCTACCTGAGCGGCTACCAGGCGGTGACTCCGGATCACGTGCAGGCGATGGCGCTTCCCGTTCTCCGCCACCGCCTCCAGCTGCGGCCGGAAGCCGAGCTGGAAGGTGTCGGCGCCGATGCGATCCTCCGCTCCGTGCTCGCGCAGGTGCAGGTTCCGATCTGACCGATGCAGGTCGCGGAGGCACCGTTGAAGTCGAGAGCTGGAAGGGAAGCGTGAGCGCATGGTCGTGAGTGGACGCCTCGTACTGCTGACCGCCGTCGGCGCGGTACCCGTGGTGCTCTTCGGGCAGACCGCTGAATCGGCGTATGTGACGTTGGCGATCTGGTTGCTCTTCGTGCTCCTCACGTCCATCGCGGATGTTCTCCTGGCGGGGGCGCCCCGTCAGGTGGAGATCGAGCGGAACCTGCCTTCGCGGGTTCGCCTCGGCGAGGAGGCCGTCAGCCGCGTCGCCATCACGAACCGCGGCTCGCGCACCCTGCGTCTGCAGGTGCGCGACGGCTGGGAGCCGACGGCCGGCGGCACGCAGCACCGTCCAAAGCTGGAGGTACCAGCTGGCGAACGCCGCGTGGCCGAGTTCCCACTGCTTCCTTCGCGCCGTGGCGATCGTCGTGCCGAGCTCGTCACGCTCCGCAGTTGGGGCCCGATGGGGCTGGCGGCCCGACAGGTGAGCCTCGCTGACCGCGGAGTCCTGCGGGTGCTCCCTCCGTTCAATTCGAGGAAGCATCTGCCCTCGCGTCTCGCACGCCTCCGCGAGCTGGACGGCGCCACCCGCCTCATGGTTCGCGGGCAGGGCACGGAGTTCGATTCGCTGCGCGAGTACGTCCGGGGCGACGACGTCCGCTCGATCGATTGGCGAGCCACCGCTCGTCGCCAGGATCTGGTCGTACGGACCTGGCGGCCTGAGCGTGACCGTCGCGTCGTCATCGTGATCGACACTGGGCGGACGTCGGCGGCTCGCGTCGCAGACGAGACCCGCCTCGACACAGCCATCGAGTCGGCACTGCTTCTTGCGGCGCTGGCGACACGAGCAGGTGACCGCGTGGATGTCGTCGCCTGGGATCGTCGAGTGCGGGCGCGCATCCAGGGCGTCTCAGGGGCTGAGCTGCTGAGCCGCATGGTCGAGTCGCTCGCGGATGTCGAGCCCGAGCTCATCGCGACGGACTGGCGGGCCATCCCCGGGCTGGTGCGCGGAGTGACAACGCACCGTTCTCTTGTCGTCATTCTCTCGACGCTGGAGACCGGTGGCACCCTCGAGCCCGTCATCGCTGCATTGCCGCAGCTCGCGAGCAAGCACGTCGTCGTGCTCGGGTCGGTGCTGAACCCGGATGTGCATGAGGTCGCCGTGCGTCGAGAGACGCGCGAGCAGACGTATGCTGCGTCGGCCGCGGAGCGTGCGCTCCTGGATCAGGAGCGCGTACGCCAGACGGTTCTCCGCCTCGGCGGGGACACCGTGACAGGGACGCCGTCGGCACTTCCGCCCGCGATCGCTGACCACTACATCGAGTTGAAGGCTACGGGCCGCCTCTGACCCTCTCTGCCTGCGCAAGAGCTGCGGGGGCTTGTCTCCGCAGCTCTAGCGCGTATCCGCTACTGCCCGTCGGGCATCGGGTGTTTTTGGGCAACAAAAAAGCCGGGGTTGATCATCGAGGAGCATCTCTGCTCACTCAACAACCAAC
>NZ_JADKSL010000035.1:0-16818 GCF_015351275.1 Pseudoclavibacter sp. VKM Ac-2867 | reverse complement strand
CCCGCATCCACTTTCACGTGGATGCGGGCCCGGCCTGTCTCTGCTCTGAGCTCGGCGGTCAGCTCTCCTTGGTGTGCGGCTGCGCATCACGCCCGTCGACCTGCGCGTCGATGGCGGACTCGTCGGCTTCGCTTCCGATCGGCGTCCGGTCGATGTCGGGGATACCGTCCTCGTTCATGTCGTCGTTGCGAGCGCGCTTCGCGTCGTGGCGCAGGGTGATCGCGGCCAGCACCGCCGCGAGGAGGCTGCCACCGAGCACCGCGAGCTTCGCAGCCGCCGTGTGCTCAGAGTCGGGGAACGACAGCTCGGCGATGAGCAGGGAGACCGTGAAGCCGATGCCGGTGAGGAAGCCCACTGGGAGCAGGTCCCTGACGCCGATCGCGTCGGGGAGGCGGAGCGGTGTGAGCTTCACGACGAGTGCGGTCATGCCGAGCACGCCGATGAGCTTTCCGAGCACGAGCGCCGCTGCGATCGCCACGAACACGGGCTGGGAGAGCACCGCCCCGAGCCCATCTCCATCCACGATGTTCACTCCGGCGGCGAAGAAGGCGAAGACGGGCAGTGCGAAGCCCGAGGAGAACGGGCCGATCTTGTCGCCGAACCGGTGCGTGCGCGAATCGGCTTCACCGTGGATCTTCTTGGACGGCACGCAGAAGCCGAGGAGCACTCCCGCGATGGTCGCGTGCACGCCTGCCTCGTGCATGAGCACCCAGGCGACGAGGGCAATCGGCAGCAGCAGCCACCAGGAAGGCCGCTTGGAGCGGACGACCAGCAGGAAGACGGCGACGGCGACGAGCGATCCGAGCAGCGCGAGCAGGTTGATGCCCGCCGTGTAGAAGATGGCGATGATGACGATCGCGAGCAGGTCGTCGACGACGGCGAGCGTCAATAGGAAGGTGCGCACTCCACGTGGAAGCCCTCGCCCGAAGATGGCGAGGACTCCGAGCGCGAAGGCGATGTCCGTCGCCGTCGGGATCGCCCAACCGTGGAGCGCCGAGGTGTCGCCGAGGACGGACACCGCGATCACGTAGAAGATGGCCGGCATCGCCATTCCCGCGACAGCCCCGAGAACGGGGACAGCCGCTTCCTTCGGCTTGCGGAGACTGCCCGAGACGAACTCGTGCTTCAGCTCCACGCCCACGGTGAAGAAGAAGACCGCGAGCAGGCCGTCGGCCGCCCACGTGGCGAGCGACAGGTCGAGGTGGATGGCGGCGGGCCCGATCGTGATCGCGCTGAGCGCCTCGTAGCCACCGCGCCACGGCGAGTTGGCCCAGATGAGGGCGATTGCGGCGGCGAAGAGGAGAAGCGCTCCCCCAGTGGTCTCGCGCATGATCCACGCGTTCAGTCGCGCGAAGCCTGTCGGTCGTGTGGCGGGTGCAGTCATGGTTCTCCTGACGTCTGAGACCGGCCGGCGAATCCCGACTCGGCCGCCGACCAGACTTCCCGGCACACCGAGAGTAGATCCTACCGCCAAGCACCGCCTGCCGGAGTGCCGCTCTGGAACGCCGCGTCGAAACGCCGCGCCAGAATCGCTGCCAGCCGAAGTGCCGCTCCGAGGCGGCGTGGAGGGGCACTTCGACTGGCAGTGATCGCCTGGCGGGAAGTGAGCGCTCCGAAGAGCGCCACGAGGCCAGCGACGGGAGGCGCCGCGACTAGAGGCCGCGCGTGAGGACCTCGTCGAGCGTCGCCACGAACCTGTCCGCGCTCTCCTTCGTGAAGCAGAGCGGGGGCTTCACCTTGAGCACGTTCCCGCGATCGCCCGTTGGCTGCACGATGACGCCGAGGGCGAGCATCCGGTCGCAGAGCGCCTGCGTCTCGGAGGTGGCGGGCTCGAGGGTCTCGCGGTCGCGAACGAGCTCGATGCCCTGGTAGAGCCCTCGCCCGTGCAGCGCGCCAATGAGGGGCTGTCGTTCGGCGAGCGCCACCAGCTTCTCCCGGAGGTAGCCGCCGACCTCGTGCGCGTTCTCCTGCAGGCGGTCGTCGCGCATGATGTCGAGCACGGTGACGCCGAGCTTCGCGCTGAGCGTCGAACCGCCTGCCGACGAGAAGAAGGTGCCCTGGTCGGCGAGGGCCTGCGCGATCTCGGAGCGCGTGATGACGGCACCGAGCGGATGCCCGTTGCCCATGGCCTTCGCGACGGTCACGACGTCGGGAACGATCGGATCGCCGCCCGGCCCCGCGTGCTGCTCGAAGCCCCAGAACACGTCGCCCTGGCGTCCGTAGCCGACCTGGACCTCGTCGGCGATGACGGCGCCCCCGCCGGCGCGCACGGCGTCGTAGACCGCGGCGAGGTAGCCGGCGGGCACCTCGATGGCGCCAGCGTTGCCGTTGCGGGGCTCGGCGATGAACGTTCCGATAGGGGCGCCGGCCGCGGCGAGGCGCTCGATCTCGGCGATCGCGTCGGCCGCGTAGCGCTCGCCGGCGTCCGCTCCGCGGTGGGTGCCGCGGTACGCGTTCGGGGCGTCGAAGGCGTGCACCCAGGGGGCGCGGAGCTCAGCGGCGAGGGGGTTGTCGGAGGTGGAGGTCGAGACCGCATCCGAGGCGTAGGACCAGCCGTGGTACGACTCCTCGACGCAGGCCACGTCGTCGCGGCCTGTGTAGGCCTTCGTCAGGCGCAGCGCGAGGTCGACGGCCTCGGTGCCGCTGTTGACGAGCAGCACGGTGTCGAAGCTGTCCGGGAGTGTCTCGAGGAGGCGCTCGCTGAACTCGGCCACCGACGCGTAGTTGAACCGCGAGTTGGTGTTGAGCATGCGCCACTGCTGGGCCGCCGTGTCCGCGAGCACGGGGTGCCCGTGACCGAGCGCCGTCACGTTGTTGACCATGTCGAGGTAGTGGCGGCCGTCGGTGTCGATGAGCATCTCGCGCCAGCCGCGTTCGATCTGCGGCGGATGCGCGTAGTAGTGGCCCTGCAGCGGCGCGTAGGCGTCGAGGCGCGCGCGGAGCGTCTCGTCGGCCCCGGCCCCGCCAATGCTGCTCGGAGCGAGCCCGATGAGCTCGCTCGGGTCGCCGAATACGGCGCACCAGGCCGGGAACTCCTCGGCCGTCACGAAGCGTGGCAGGGGCGCGGCGGCGGCATCCAGAGCGGAGACCTCGCCCGCCTGGAGCGTGACCTGCGCCCAGCCCGCGATCTCGGCGAACGGCTCGCCGGACTCGACTCGAGCCGGCGCGGCGGCGCTCTCGCCGTCCAGCGTTCGCGCTTCCGTGAGCCCGCGGGCTCCCGCGATGACGATGGTGCGCGCGCCGTCGGAGATGGTGACGTGGCCCTCGGCCGCGGAGACGAGCCCGCCGAAGGGCGCCGTGAGCGCGAGATCGCTCGCGCTGTACAGCTCCACCCCGGTCGCGACGTTGACGGGCGCATCGTGGGAGACCCCGAGCGAGCGCGTGAGGCGGGCCTCCCCGAAGCGGGTCGCTGCGACTCCGCCGCTGCGGGCGGCGAGCAGGAGCAGCTGCGCTTCCGCCTCGGCCCCTTCTTCGCCGAGCCAGGAGCCATCGCGCAGCGCCGTGCTCGTGTAGTCGAGGGTGATGACGCGGGCGCGGCGGGCGAGGTCCGCGTCGAGGAGCGTGGCGCCGCCGTCAGACGAGGAGATGGGGCCGGCTGCGGCCTCGCGGCCGAGGGCGCGGCGGATGGCGGCCGTCGCTACCCGCGCATCCAGGGCCGCGGGGACGGCGAAGATCGTCCATTCCCGTTCGAGGGCCGCCTCGGCGTAGTCGTTGCCATCGTCGATGGCGACCTGCTGCAGCCCGCTGACGACAAGCGCCGCGCCGCGGAGCACGATGAGCGGCCAGAGCGCGTCGATCTCGGCGTCGGTGAGGGGCACGACCGCGTCGAAGGCGCGGATGAGCGGCAGCACCGCGAGTGGTCGCGCGGGGTCGTGATGGAACACGGCCGTGCAGGCCACGGCCAGCTCGGCGACGCGCCATCCGGTGCCCACGTCGCCGAAGTCGATGATGCCGGAGAGCTCGGGGCGGCCGAGCACGCCGGAAGTCGCGACGAGGTTGTCGTCGGTGAGATCGCCGTGGATGGCCTGCAGAGGCAGCTCGTCCTTCAGCGGCGCCAGCGCCGCGGCGGTCGCCTCGAGCGCGGCGAGGACAAGCGCCTGCCGCTCGGGGTCGGTCACGTGGCCGATGAGTTCGTCGACGAGCCGCTCGCCGACGCGAAGGTCCCACTGGAGCTCGCGGTCGAGGCCGGGATGCTCGAAGCCGTCGAGCGCCTGGACGACCTGGCCGACAAGCGTGCCCATGGCTGCGATGGTCGACGCCGAGAAGTGCTCGAAGTCGATGAGCGGCGTGCCGTCGACGAAGGTCAGGAGGCGGATGCTGTGGGGAGCACCGTCGACGTCAGCCGTCTCGATGTCGAGGCCGGCGAGGCTGGTGACGGGGGCTGGCGACGGGTGGCCCGCGGCGTGCATGCGCCGCATGGCCTCGTTCTGCGCCTCGATCTCGTCGCGGCGCACCGCCCTGTTGCTGACCTTGAAGAGCACCCGACGGCCGGCAGGCCGCGCGGGCGAGGCGGGCTCGGTGAAGAGGAAGTTGCGGTCCTGCTGACTGCCGAGCTCGCGCACCTCGCCGGAGACCCCGTAGAGCTCACCGGCCAGGCGACGAACCTCGTCGATGGTGATGTTCGGGCGCGGCAGGCCCTCAGAGAACGATGGAAGACCTGCGTTGGATTCGGGCATGGCTACTCCTCTTCGAGTCGGCGACCGGCGAGCGGTCAGATCAGTGCATGTGCAAGTGCGAGTGGATGGATGCGGGCGGCGCCGCGCGTGATGGAGGTCTTCACCGCGCCAGGCCGCGCACGAGTGCGGCGAGCCCGAGTTCGAAGGCCGGGCCGGCGACGGGGTCGTCGAGCCCCTCCTTGGTTACGCGCGCGACGGCGGAGGCGAAGGCGGGCACCTCGGTCTCCTGACCGCTCGGGTCGAAGAGCACGCTCGGGCCAGACATGTCGAGCACCGAGCCGAGGATGAACGACTCGTAGGCCGTGAGCATCCGCACGATCTCCTCCTCGGGCCAGCCCGCGGCGAGCGCGCCCTTCGTGAAGCTCTCGTGCACACGGAGGATCGCGGGAGAGCGCACCTGCGACGACATGAGAAGGGGAATGCTGCGCGGATGCGCGGCGAACGCGTCGCGGTAGGAGTGCGCCCAGACGAGGACGGCGTCCTCCCACGGCAGCCGGTCGAACGCCTCGCCGTCGATGCGGCCGCAGATGCGCGTGCGCACCTCCTCGATGAGCTCGAGGCGCGAGCCGATGTGGTTGTAGAGCGACGAGGGGGCGACGCCGAAGTGCGACGCGATGCGGCGCATGCTCACTGCCTCGGAGCCTTCCCGGTCGATGAGGCGCACGGCAGCGTCGACGATGCCGTCTCTCGTCAGGATGCTCGTTGTGGGTCGCCCCATGTCTCCGCCTTTCGCTGCGTCGAGGCTCAGCGGTCTGTTCCGGGGCCCGTCTCGGCCGCACGCGTGAAGAGCGTGTTACGGCTTCGTTTCGAGGCCCGGATCCTGCGCATTCTCACTCTAGCGTCATGAAAACGAACGGTGTACGTTTACGTCACTCGTTCAACGGAGAAGGAGACCGATGCCTCACATCGAATTCACTGGCGGCACGATCGGCGTCCCCCACGGGACGCCCGATGTGACGACCCTCGTCGTGCACGACGGCACGATCGTCGCAGCGAACAGCCTGTCCGCTACCGGGCGCACCGAGCGGATCGACCTCGGCGGCGGGTATCTCGGCCCCGCGTTCGGAGACGGCCACGCGCATCCGCTCTTCGCGGGACTCGAGCTCCAGGGGCCGCAGATCCGCGGAGCCGCAAGCGTCGCCGACATCGTCGACAGCGTGCGGCTCTGGGCGGATGCGCACCCCGAGGCCACCTGGATCGTCGGCGGCAGCTACGACTCGACGCTTGCCCCGCACGGCAGCTTCGACGCGGCCTGGCTGGATGCCGCGGTGCCCGACCGCCCCGTCGTGCTGCGCTCCTGGGACTACCACTCCGCGTGGTGCAACACGGCGGCCCTCGAAGCGGCAGGCATCACGGCCGACACGGTCGACCCCGACGACGGGGTCTTCGTGCGCCGCGAGGACGGCTCCCCGCTTGGCACGCTCCTCGAGTCCGGGGCTGTCGAGCGTGTCCTCGGCCGCGCCCCGCGGCGCCCCGCGACCGACGGAGTCGAGGCACTGCGCGCATCTACCGCGATCCTCGCCTCCCTCGGCATCACCTGGGTGCAGGAGGCGTGGGTCGAGCCGGCGGACATCGAGGTGTGGGTCACCGCCGCCGAGGCGGGAGCCCTCTCCGTCGACGCGGACCTCGCGCAGCGCGCCGACCCGAAGGCGTGGCCGCAGCAGCGGACGCTCCTCCGCGAGCGCCGCACCCGCATCGAGGCGGCGCCCGGGCTCACGGCGCAGACCGTCAAGTTCTTCCTCGACGGCATCATCGAGAACCACACCGCGCACCTGCTCGAGGATTACGCCGATGCATGCACGCGCGGACTCCCCGTGTGGCACGACGGCGAGCTGCAGCAGGCGGCGCTCGACGCACACGAGCTCGGCTTCGACCTGCACCTGCACGCGATCGGCGACGCCGGCGTGCGTTCGGCCCTCGACGCGGCGCGGCGCATTCGCGAGCGCCCGAACGGCGCCGACCCGCGCATCACGATCGCACACGTCCAGCTGCTCGACGACAGCGACCTCGACCGTTTCGCCCAGCTCGATGTGACCGCCTGCTTCCAGCCGCTGTGGGCCACCGCCGACGAGGTCATGGTGCAGCTCACCCTGCCGCTGCTCGGCCCGAGGCGGGAGCTGCACTACCGGATGCGGTCGCTGCTCGAGAGCGGTGCCCGCCTGAGCTTCGGCAGCGACTGGCCCGTCACGAGCCCGGACGTGCTCGCGGGCATCCGCACCGCCGTGACGCGGCAGAACCCGGACGGCACACCCCTCGGCGGGTGGCATCCCGCCGAGCGGATCTCCGTCGACGCGGCCCTCGAAGCCGCGACGTCGGCCGTCGCCTACCAGGCGAGAGCCGAAGCCACGCGGGGCACCCTCACGCCTGGCTCTCGCGCCGACCTCGTCTGGCTCTCCGCGGACCCGCGTGCCGTCCCCCCTGAGCAGCTCGGCGACATCACGGTGCTCGGCACCTGGCGCAACGGGCAGCGCACATTCTGACCTCCCCGATCGACCCCTCACCCCAAGGAACCCCATGACCGCACACCCAGCCCCGCACTCCCAGGGCGTCACCCTGAAACGCGCCCTCGGCATCCCGGCGCTCATCATCTTCGGCCTCGCCTACATGGTCCCGCTCACGGTCTTCACGACGTACGGGCAGGTCACGAGCATCACCGAGGGGCACCTGCCCGCGGCGTACCTCATCACCCTCGTCGCGATGCTGCTCACGGCGTGCAGCTACGCCGTGCTCGTGCGCGAGATCCCCCGCGCGGGCAGCGCGTACACGTATGCCCGGAAGGCGTTCGGCGGGCACGTCGGGTTCCTGACGGGGTGGACGCTCATGCTCGACTACCTCTTCCTCCCCCTCATCAACTACCTCCTCATCGGCATCTACCTGAACGCGCAGTTCACGGCGGTCCCGATCTGGGTGTTCACGCTCGCGTCGATCCTCATCGTGACGGCGCTCAACATCGTGGGCATCTCGATCGTGAAGAACGCGAACCTCTTCCTCGTCGGGGTGCAGCTCGTGTTCGTCGCCGTGTTCCTGGTCGTGGCGGTCGTCTACGCGGCGAACAACCCTGGCGCTTCTCTGCTGCAGCCGCTCTACGACACGGGGATGAGCATCCCCGCCCTCGCGAGCGGTGCCGCGGTCATCGCCCTGTCGTTCCTTGGCTTCGATGCCATCTCGACGATGTCGGAGGAGGCGAAGGATGCGCGGCGCACGGTGCCGCGCGCGATCCTCATCACGACGGTGCTCGGCGGGCTCATCTTCACGGCCGTCGCCTACGCGGGCCACATCATCCAGCCGGCCTGGCAGGACATGGTCGATCCGGATGCCGCAGCCGTCGAGATCATGCGCATCGCGGCGGGCCAGTGGCTGGAGATCTTCTTCCTCGTCGCCTACATCGCAGGCTGTGTGGCCGCGGCCATGGCGTCGCAGGTGAGCGTCTCCCGCATCCTGTACGCCATGGGCCGCGACGGGGTGCTGCCGAAGAGGCTGTTCGGAGCGTTCAGCGAGCGCTTCCGCACGCCCATCGGCGCGACGCTCTTCGTCGCCGTCGTCTCGCTGCTGGCGCTCGTCGTCGACCTTGCGACGATCGCGTCGCTCATCAGCTTCGGCGCGCTGGCCGCGTTCTCCCTCGTCAACCTGTCGGTCGTGAAGTTCTTCCTCTTCGACCGCAAGGAGCGCGGCGGCAAGGCGGTGCTCGTCTACGGGGTGCTGCCCATCCTGGGCTTCGCGATGACGGTCTGGCTCTGGACGAGCCTCTCGGGCCTCGCCCTCGTCGTCGGCCTCAGCTGGTTCGCGATCGGGCTCGTCTACCTCGCGTTCCTCACGCGAGGGTTCCGTCGCCAGCCGCCCGAGATCGATTTCGAGGCTGAGAACGCGGCACTGGATGCGGAGCACGCGATGACGACGCGCGCCCCGATCGCGTAGACGCGTCGCTGGGGCGGTCGGGCGCGGGGCTCGCGAGGAGCTCCGCGCCCGACCGTCTACGCCAGTTCTTCCGCGAGCTTCCTGGCTCCGCGGACCGCGATGGCGACGCTCATGAGGGTGGGGTTCATGGTCGTCGCGGTGGGGATGAGGGCGTTGCCGCCGACGTAGAGGTTGTCGATGCCCCAGATGCGCGAGTACGGGTCGGCGACGGTGGTGCCGTCGTCGTTCGCTCCGGCGCGCATCGTGCCCTGGTAGTGGAGGCTCGAGCCGTTGGGGAGGAGGCGCGGCTCTGCGATGAACGTGCCGAGCGCCTCCCCGGCACGGCGCAGGTGCGCCTCGCCGTCGGCGATCTCCGCCTTCTCGACGTCGGTGAGCGCGTACTCGACGGTCATGTTGGGGAAGCCGCGGTAGTCGAGCTCGTCGTCGTGGAACGTGATGCCGTCTTCGACGCGCGGATGCTTGCGCATGCCGTACCCCATGTTGACGTAGCCCCAGCGGTTGCCGGCGTGCGGATGCGCGGGGTCGAGCGGGAATGGCGGGTTCTCGGCGTACATGACCTGCAGGGAGAAGGGGTGGTCTGGCTCGGAGAAGGGGATGCGGTTGACGGCGCCCACGGGGTCGGCCGGGTTGAGGGCTCGGCGGGCGAGCTCCTCCTCGAGGTCGGCATCGGTGGCGAAGCGGCTCATGCCGGCGGGGTCGAGGGCGACGGTCGAGATGACGACGGGGTGCTCGGTGAGGTAGCGGCCGAGGGCGGCGGGGCGGATGCCGGAGGCCCAGAGGAGCTGCGGGGAGCGGAACGCGTCGGCCGCGACGACGACGGCATCTGCGGGGAAGAAGCTCGTCTCTCCGGTGCGGAGGTCTTCGACAGTGACGCCCGTGACGCGGGCGTCTGCCCCGTCGCCGTCGCGCTCGACGCGGCGCACGAGGTGGAGGTCGCGCAGCTCGAAGCGCTCGGCGAGGGGGTTGCCCGCTTCGACGAGTGGCCCGAAGACGACGTCGGCACCGGCCCAGCGGACGGTGCCGTCGGGCTGCGCGTCTCCCGCGACGGGGAGCGTGCCCGGGCCGAAGCCATCCGGCAGCTCGGCGGCGAACTCCTCGGAGAGGATCGAGCGGATGGCACCGCCGACGCCGGAGTCGGCGAACGCGGCGGACTGCACGTGCAGCAGCCGCTCTGCGTTCGCGAGCAGATCATCCCACTCGCCGCTCTCGATGAAGTCGACGCGTTCGCTGAACTCGGGGGCCGGCGTCGCGCAGGTCCAGTGCGCGCCCATGCCGCCGACGTTGGTCGACGCGGCCGCCGCAGGGAACGTGTCCGTGTGGGCCGCCCCCTCGCCGCCGAAGTCGAGGAGGTGCGTGCCCTGGCGGGCCGTGAACATGCCCTCGACGACGGCCGATTTCGGGATGCCCAGCGAGTCACGGAAGTCGCCGGCCTGCGGCCCCTGCGACCGCTCGCGGGCGCGCTCCTTCTCGTCGGGGTCGGCGATGTTGCGCACGCTCTCGCCCGGGATGTCGGTGAGCTGGGGGCCCGCCTCGAACATGGTGACGCGCACGTCCGGGTTCTGCTCGAGGAGGGTCCGCGCGTAGGCGGCCCCGATGGGTCCGCTGCCGACGATCGCGACGACTGGTTTGGTGGTCATGTGCTTCCTCCTTGGAAGGGCGGCTGGTGAGTGGATGCGGCGGACGCGGTCAGGCGCGCGACGCCGGGATGTTCTGCGCTTCGACGACGGGGATGCTCCCCGTCTCGTTGGACAGGCGACCGGGCGGCAGCAGCAGCGCCGCGACGAAGCCGATGGCGTAGGCGATCGAGAGGCCGATGAAGATGGGCGCGAACACGTCGCGGTAGATCTCTGCGACGGTCGACTGGAAGGCGGGGTCGCTCGCGTGCACGAGCTGCGGGGTGAGGCTGGCGGCGTCGAAGCCGATGGGGAGCAGCGCCGCGACACCGGCACCGATGACGCCGCCGATGATGGCGGTCGTCACGGTGGAGCCGACCTGGCGGACGATGTTGACGCTCGCGGTGACGGCGCCCGTCGCATTCTTGGGGGCGGCGCTCTGCACGACGGCGACAATGAGGCTCATGAAGGAGCCCGTGCCGAGGCCGACGCCGAACATGACGAGCATGGGCGCCCAGAGCGGGAGCCCGACGGGGAGCGTGGCCATGATGAGCAGGCCCACGGCGCCGAGGGCGGTGCCGACGATCGGGTAGACGCGGTAGCGACCCGATCGGCTGGCGAGGAAGCCCGTGAGGAGGTTGCTCACGAGCATCCCCATGACGGTCGCGATGGGCACGAGCCCGGAGACGGTCGCCGTGGTGCTGTACGCCATCTGCACGTAGGTGGGCAGGTAGGCGGTGATGGAGAAGAGTCCGACGCCGATGATGGCGGAGAGTGCCGTACCGGCCGCGACGGTGCGGTTCTTGAAGATATGCAGGGGCACGACCGGGTTCTCGGCGCGCACCTCAGCCCAGAAGAAGAGCGCGAACGATGCCAGGGCGACACCGAACGCCGAGAGCGCCGACGTGAGGAGCTCGGCGTCGGAGACCCAGCTCACGCCGAGCACGAGCGCGACGAGCGCGATCGTGAAGGCGAGCGAGCCGAGCACGTCGAAGCGCGGGGCGGACGTGCGGGGGATGCTCGGGATCGCGACGAGCGCGAAGATCAGCGCGGCGACGCCGACGGGGAGGTTCACCCAGAACACCCACTGCCAGCCCCAGTTGTCGGCGATGAGACCGCCGAGCAACGGGCCGATGAGGATGGCGACGGGGAAAGCCGCTCCGACGATGGCCATGTACTTGGGCCTGGCCCTCGGGCTCGTGACCTGGGCGATGATCGTCTGCGACATCAGCTGCAGGCCCGCCGAGCTCATCCCCTGGAAGACGCGGGCGACGATGAGCAGGCCCATGTTCGGCGCGAAGCCGCAGGCGAGCGAGGCGAGCAGGAAGAGCACGAGGGAGGTCAGGAAGACCGCTCGGGGGCCGACGATGTCGCCGAGCTTGCCGAGCACGGGCAGGAGGACGGTGCTCGCGAGCGTGTAGCTGACGACGACCCAGCCCATCTGCTCGAGCGCGCCGAGGTCACCGGCGATGGTCGCGAGCGACGTCGACACGACCGTGTGGTCGAGCGCGCCCAGGAAGGAGACGGTGAGGAGGGAAGCAACAAGGAGGCGGAGTCTCGCCGGTGAGAGTGGCATAAAAGGGCCCGAACGATCGGACGATCTACGCGACATGGTGTGCCTCCGGTCGCTGCGTCGCGGCCGGTGACGGGTTCGTGGAACCCCTGCGTCGAGGTCAGCCTACCGAGGCTTATGTCTAAAATCAACTAAAGAGTGTCCACGAGTGGCAATTGCGGACGTCACGCCGACGAGCACCCGCGTTCGATCTGCCCACTCAGCTCGAGGTCCTCGAGCAGGCACAACAGCTCATCGGGCCGGTCGGATGCACGCGGCGCCTCGATGGCGCACCGCAGCTCTCGACGGGCACGCCCCTCGAACGCGTCCCGCACGACCCGCTCCCCCTCGGCGGAGCGACTCGTGAGGCGTGCGACCCCAGCCCCGGCATCGATGGCGACCTCGACCTCGACCGCGCCGAGCGCCGAGACTCGCAGCCACGGTGCCCCCGCGTCCGGGGCCCAGGAGAAGAGGACGGGGATGCCATCGTGCGATTCGAGCAGAAGGGACGCGGTCGGGCCACTCTCGTTCTCCGGAAACACGGATCCCAGCCCGAGCTCGCCCCCACCGGTCAGCACACGCGCCCAGCCGAGCGCGTCCCGCAGCACCCCGCTCGAGGATGGACCGCCGACCTCGACCGCGACGAGGACAGCCTCCGACCCGGACGGGGCCACGAGCGCCCGAGCCGCTTCCACCAGATCCCTCGGGAGGAAGCAGCGCGCGGCCAGAACGTGCCCGCCACCTGCTGGCAGCCGATCGCGGCAACCGGCGTCGGGCACGACGGCCTCGTCGACGACCACGCCCCGGGCGCCGTCGGCCAGCGCCGCCTCGACCGCGCACAGCCAGCCCCCGGAACCGCGAGCGTCGATCACGACGACCGCGCCGGTCGCACTCGAGGCGAGCTGCGCACTCAGCGGCAGCTCGGCAACCGCGACGCGATAGGGCGCGAGCCGGTCATCGTCCGCCCCTCGCGCGCCCGGCGCACTCGACACCAGGACCGGAATTCGAAGACTCACGACGAAGCTCCCTCGATGTGGGCGGCGACTGCCTCGGCGAGCACGATGGCGTAGCGCGTGTCCTCGAGCTGCTCCTCGTACTCGAGCGGCGCCTCCCCCGAGAGCAGCTCGGCAAACGCCAGCCATTCCGCCTCGTAGCCGTCGAGGTGCGACCTCGGGGGCACCATGACGCCACCCTCCGACCCGCGAACGACGACACTCGCCGCGCCGTCGTGCACAAACGCCGGCGGGAAGTCGACGTCGACGCGCGACTCCCCCGCCGAGACCGTGAGGCGCCAGCGAGCATCCGCCCCTTCTGCGCGCATGACGGCACCGAGCTGCACCCGGGCGCGACCAGCCCGGTACCCGACTGCGTAGCCGAGCGGTGCGACGAAGCGAGCGAAGTCGACGCCATCGAATCCCGGCACGAGGTCGCGGATGGCGGGCAGGTCATGCACCGCGAGGCCGGAGACGAGCTGCCGCACGATGCCGGCCTGCACGTGTGCGGGCAGTCCAGATGGGGGATGACGCACGGGAGACTCGACACCCTCGGCGAACTCGGTGACGAGCCGGTGGTACCGCCCGTTCGGCGGGAGCGACAGCGTGACCCGCACGCTGTCGACGGGAGCCCGCAGCTCGCCGATGAGTCGTCGCGCCTGCACCCAGCCGGGGTCATAGAGGTGGTTGGTGCCGATCAGCAGCGCCACCCCCCGCTCCCGGCAGGCGACGACAAGCGATTCCGCCTCGGCAACGGACGTCGCGAGCGGCTTCTCGCACAGAATGCCCGCGACCCCCGCATCGAGCGCGGCCCGCACGTGGCTCGCGTGGTCGGCGGGTGGGGAGCAGATCAAGGCGAGCTGCACCCGCTCGTCCTGGAACACCTCGCCGATGCCGGAGCTGCTGCGCGCGCCGATGCGCCGAGCGAGCTCCTCCGCACGGCCGCTCCCGGAGTCCGCGATGTGCACGACCCGGAACAGCTCGGGGAGACGCGCGAGCGTGGGGAGGTGGAGCGCGGAGACGCCCGGCCCGGCCCCGATGACGCCGACTGACCACATGCGACCACTTCCTTGTGCGCTTTTGTGTGTTTGATACGAAAGTTTGCTGTGCACGAACGTATCTGGGCGTTCTCTGCGGCGCAAGGTCGACATATTGGGTACAGTTCGGCCATGAGAGAGTCAACGTTGCGCTTCGGTGCCCAGACCGATGAGGTCACGAGCCTTCTCCGAGTCGTCAACCTCGTGCGCATGGGCGAGGCACTGACCCGCCCGCAGATCGGCACCGTCACCGGCCTCGGCCGCGGCGTCGTCACCCAGCGCGTCGAGCAGGCCATCAGCATGGGCTACCTCGAAGAGGGCGACGTCGGCCCCTCCTCGGGAGGGCGAGCGCCACGCACGCTGCGCTTCCGCGGAGAGAACGGACTCATCGTCGTCTGCGCCCTCGGCGCGCTGCACATCCACGTCGGCCTCGCACAGCTCGAAGGCGATGTCATCGCACAGGCGCACCTCGACTGGGAGATCTCGCGCGGACCAGCCGCGACCCTCGACGCAGCTCTCGGGCTCGTCGAAGAACTCCTCGCCGCAGACACGAAGAGCCGAGGCAGCGAGCTCCCCGTCTGGGGCATCGCGGTCGGCGTCCCCGGCCCTGTGGACTTCGAGTCCGGCAGGCCCGTTGCACCGCCCATCATGCCCGGGTGGAACGGCTTCGACATCCGCCGCCGCTTCGAGCAGCGCTTCGACGCGCCCGTCTGGGTGGACAACGACGCCAACCTGCTTGCGCTCAACGAGCGCACCAACCGCCAGGTCCCGTCGGTCGATCTCATCTACGTCAAGGTCGGCTCGGGAATCGGCGCCGGCCTCGTCTCGCGGGGGCGCATCCACCGTGGCGCGAACGGCGCGGCGGGAGACATCGGGCACGTGAAGGTGTTCGGGTCGACCTCGCAGTGCCGTTGCGGGAAGATCGGCTGCCTCGAGGCGGAGGCCGGCGGATGGGCCCTCGTTCGGGATGCCCAGCTCGCGATCGAAGCGGGCGACGACGGACTCCTCGCGCGGCGCTCGAAGGAGGGGGAGGAACTCAACCCGGAGCTCATCGCACTGTGCGCCGAAGACGGCGACGCGCTGGCCATCCAGCTCGCGCAGCGCTCGGCGAAGATCATCGGCGAGTCGATCTCCGCGCTGGTCAACATGTTCAACCCGAAGGTCATCGTCGTCGGCGGCGCCCTCGCCTCGGCCGGCGAGATCTTCCTCGCCGAGGTCCGGCAGCGGGTCTACGAGCACTCACTCCCGCTCGCGACCCGCGACCTCAACATCGTGGTCTCCGCGAACGATGTCCGCGAACCACTGCGCGGGGGCGCCGCGATGGTGCGTGAACAGCTCTTCGAGGAGACGTTCACGCGCTGGTTCGCGGATGGGCGCCCCACGATCGCGGGGCTCGCCCTCGGCCGCTGACACCGGTACACAGCCGGGCACATTCGGCACTTCTTCCGATTTTCGACATAAGCCTGTAGGTTCACTCCTAAAGCCGGTATCGGCCGTCACAAAGGAGTGTCATGCCCAGAATCTACCCGTGCAGCCCCGACCGCCGGGGAGCACGCCCGTGAGCCTCGCGATCCTGCTCGACGACGCCCTCCGCAGCGATGGCGACGGCTTCTCGCTGCGCGTCTCCCTGCCCTGGATCCGATCCCTCCCCCTCGCCAGCCTCCACGAGCTGCGCGTCACGATCGACGGACAGAGCGCCCCGCTCCCCGAGCTGGCGCCGAGCCCCACGTGGTGGTTCGTGCAGGACCGCATCGTCGTGCACTCGAACGTGCGGCTCGAGCCCGGCCAGCACGAGGTGCTCGTGGGCTTCAAGCTCCTCATCCCCAATATGGGCGCAGGCCCGAACCAGCCGCTCATCCTGCCCTTCGCCGCCGCCCGTCGCCTGGAGCTGGACGCGCCGCTGGCCGCGCCGCGCGCATCCCGCGACCTGCCGCTCGAAGCCGTCGGGAGCCCCGCGTGAGCACGCAGCTGCCCGAGGGATGGACGCTCGCCGCCTCGGCGTTCAACTGGTCGCCCGAGCTCATGGTCGCCGACCGCACCTCCCCCGAGATCGCGGCTTCCATCGGGGCATCCGGCGTCGCGAACGTCATCGAGCTCGAGGCCGCCCAGACGTGGCGCACGTTCCCTGATCCGACGGATGCGGAGACCTCCAGCATCCGCTCCGCCCTCGACGCCACGGACACCTCGGTGAGCATCGTCGGCGCGAGCCTCGACGACTGGCTCACGGCCACCACACGCCGCTCGGAGGATGAGCGCTACGAGTTCCTGCTCCCCCAGCTTCGGGCGGCGGAACGGCTCGGCGCGGAGGGCATCCGGCTTCCGCTGGGACAGGCTGGCCCCGCCCTCCTCGAGCGCCTCCTCCCCCGCCTGCACGAGCACGGCCTCACGCTCTACGAGGAGCTGCAGGGCCAGCAGTCGCTCGACAAGCCGCAGAACGCGGCGGCCGTCGAGGCCGTCGCGGCGATGGACGACACGAGCATCCGCCTGCTCCTCGACATCAGCATGCTCATGCCGTCGCTGCCGCCCAGCTACCTCGCGAGGCTGCGCGCGGGCGGGGTGGATGCGTCACTCGTGGACGCGCTCGAGCACGACTGGCGGAGCCCGGCGACGCTCGACGCCGTCCAGGCCTCGCTCCGCGGCGGGACCGTGCCGCCGCAGGTGCACACCCTGTTCATGAACCTCGTCATCCGATTTGGGCGGTCGGACGCGCGCGAGCTGCGGGAGATCCTGCCCCTCGTCGGCGGCGTGCACCTGAAGTTCTGGGACCTCGACGACACCGGTGGCCGCATCTCGAACCCCATCCGCGAGATCTCCGCCGAGCTTGCCGCCGTCGGCTTCACGGGCACGCTCTGCAGCGAGTGGGGCGGCCACGAGTGGATCGACTCGCTCACGCCGGAGCAGGCAACCCGCTCCCACCTGGCCCTCGCCCGCGAGGCGATCTCGGAAGGCGCCTCCACGTCGGCGCCTGCCTGAACTGCCCCGCCCACGCAGAGAAGTGCGGCAGATGCAGGCTCCCATTCTCGGGAGCCTGCA
>NZ_JADKSL010000034.1:0-24584 GCF_015351275.1 Pseudoclavibacter sp. VKM Ac-2867 | reverse complement strand
AGCGTCACCAGCAGCTGCTGGTGACGCTCCTCTCGTCTGTCTTGCGTGCTTTGCTTGTCTTGCTTGTCTTGCTTGTCTTGCTTGTCTTGCTTCGCGATCCAGCGTGCCGGGTTTCCGCGCGAGCCGAGAGCTGACTTGTGGACGCTTCCGGTGGGCTATGACGACCACAACTCGGCCCTCGGCCACCGGGCATCCGCCGGACTAGCTCTTGGCGTCACCTTCTGGCGCCGACACCTCGGAGTCGGGCTCGAAGTCGACCCCGTCGAAGACGTCGTCCATGTCGTCGGCGAACTCGCGGATATCGGCGGCCTCACCGAACTCGGCGGCCTCCTGCGCTGGGAGCTCGTCCTCGCTGCGAGGGACCACGACAACCCGGCGGCGCTTGCCGCGTGAGCTGCTCTTCTCTGGCTGCACGTCGTCCGCGAGCGCGGCAGGTGTCTTGGCGGCCCGCTTTGCCTTCGGCGCGCTCGGCTCCGGAGCAACGTCGTCGCTCCCGACCGCGCCCGCCTTGGGCTCCTGGCCCGAGGCATCGTCGGCAGCGGATTCGCCGTCGACGGCCTTGCCCGCCTTCTTGCGCTTCCGACGCTCGGGCTTCTTCCGGGCTGCCTCGTCATCGGCGTCGCCGTGTGCGTCCGGAGTCGTCTCCTCCGCGACGGCGTCAGGCTTCGCCTGGTCGACGCGCTTGCGGCGCGACCGCTTGGGCTTCTCGGCGGGCGGCGTCTCCGTTTCAGTCACGTCGACGGATGCTTCACCGACAGCCGTGTCGCTCGGAGTGCCGTCGGTCTCGGCGTCGGGCTTCGACTTCTTGGCCGACTTCTCCTTCTTGCGCTTCTTCTTCTTGGGCTTCTCGGCTTCCGCAGCTTCGTCGGCGGCAGGCTCTGAGCCAGCACCTGCTGCGACGTGCTCACTCGCGGGCACCTCAGCCGACTCGTCGTCCGCAGAGCCGTCTGCGGACGACTCGGCCTCGGTCGCACCGTCTGCGCCGATGCGACGTCGTGTCCGCGTGCGCCGGATGCGCTTGCTCGACTTGGGCGCAGCCTCCGCGCCCGCAGCCTCTGCGTTCTCGCCGTCGACGTCAACGACCTCGCCGGCCTCGAGCAGCTGCGCCGCTTCGTAATCGGCGAGCCGATCGGACCACGGCACCCACGAAGGTGCCAGCAGGGCCCCGTCGCCGGGCAGCAGCTCGGCCTCGAGGACCGTCGGCTCCGCCTGGTCGACAAGGCGGACGAGGGAGACATTCCATCGCCAGTCCGGGTAGCCAGGCAGGCGCGTCGTGTACTGGAGCGTGTAGACGCCCTCGTCCTCCTCGGGGACGACGGCGACGAGCTCGCCGAGCTCGGAGGCCGGCGTCACGTCCAGCAGAGCCGACCAGGCGAGCCTCCGCGAAGACTCGAGCTCGACGGCATCAAGGGCGACCCCGAGCGGGGCTGCAAGCACGGCCTCGTTCGTCATCAGGCGTCCAGGTCGTCCGCGACGCGACGGAGCATCGCTGCGATCTTCGCGCCCTGCGGCTTCTCGGGGTAGCGACCGCGACGCATCGCGCCGCCAACGGAGTCGAGCAGCTTCACGAGGTCCTCGATGATGACTGCCATGTCATCAGGCGACTTGCGTTGGATGCGCGCGACGCTGGGCGGGGCCTCGAGGACGCGGACCGACAGCGCCTGCGCACCGCGTCGTCCGTCGGCGATGCCGAACTCGAGCTTCGTTCCCGGGCGCACCGACGAGGTTCCTGCTGGCAGCGCTGTCGCGTGCAGGAAGATCTCCTGACCGTCGTCGGCCGCAATGAAGCCGAATCCCTTGTCCTCGTCGTAGAACTTCACCTTGCCGGTGGGCATGGCCATCTCCTTGTTCGGCGCACGAAGCACCAGATCGAACTTTCACAGGCGGGGCGGCGAACTTCGCTTCCCCTGGTCGGCCGCGGCGTGCGGCTGATCCGAACCAGTCTACGGTGGCGCGCATGTCGATTAGTCTGGTTCGGTGACCTCTTCCAACGGCGCCCCCATCGCGAAGGGCGAACGCATCCTCGCTTTCATGTCCCTCGGCATCGCGGCGATCTCCTTCATCGCGCTGCTCGTGCTGCTCGCGACGCCACTCCTCGGCATCGAGGTCGACGCGAGCAACCCGATCTGGCCGACGCTGCTGTTCGTCACCTACATCGGCTTCCCCGTCGCGTTCCTCCTCATCCTGTCGCTCATCATCTGGCGCGTCGTCGCGAACCGACGCTCGCGGGGCAGGTCCGAGAGCTGATAGACGCCTCCCCGAGCGCGCTGCGGATCCTCCAACTCCTCCGCAGCCTGGATCGCACCGACCTCGCCAGCCTCGCCGCCTGGCGCAGGCTGTCGATGCGCGGCTCGAGCGGCGCCATGGACATCGCCGAGGCGCTCGCAGAAGAGAGCGCCCTGAGCGAAGCCGTCGCGCGGCTCGGCTGGCGAGACGCCTCGCGCCTCGCCGCAGGTTCACCGCAGGCGCTGCAGACGGCTCGGCTGCGCGGCCTCGCTGTCGGAACGCGGGAGGCGCCCGAGCTTCTCTCGACCACCGCGACCGCATTGTCCGAGCTCCTCGCAGCGTCACCCGACGCCGCCGAGTTCGATGCGTCGAGCCTCGCACCGCTCCCCCAGGCCACCGAGCGCGCCCACAGCGCCGCGCAGCTCGCGGCCGACGCGATCGCCTCCCTCGACCTCGCCCCACGCGCCTACCGCGACGGACGAGGCGGACTCCAGCTGGGCGCGACGACGGTCCGTCGCATCGCGGCAGAGCTGCACACCGAGCAGGCGGTGCTGTCGCCCCTCTTCGAGTGGATGCTGGACCTCGGCCTCTGCAGCCCGGTCTCCGACGCCATGCGCCCCACCTCGCTCGGGCGCGTGTTCCGCCTCAGCGCCCCGCTATCGCGGTGGCGCCAGCTCGCCGACTGCTGGCTCGCGGAGCTCCGCGTCGCAGACAGGACGGGCCTGCTCGTTGACGCGAAGTCGCACGCGACGCCGCAGACAGAGCTGCTCGGAATCACCGTCGAGGGCCAGCTCAGCCAGCTCGGCCTCCTGCTCGCGCAGGATGACCTCGACGGCGCGGCTGACCTCCTCGAAGCCTCCCTGCCAGACGAGGTCCCCGGCGTCTACCTCCAGCCCGATCTCTCGATCATCGCGCCTGGCCCGCTCGCCCCCGCCGACGAGCAGGAACTACAGTCGGTCGCATCCCTCGAGCGACGCGGCCTGGCCTCGAGCTACCGGCTCTCCGAGGCGTCGGTCACGCACGCGCTCGGCACCGGACTCTCGATCGACGAGATCAAGGCCACGCTCACTCGGCTCTCGCTCACCGGCATCCCCCAGCCCGTCGAGTACCTGCTCCGCGAGGCCTCGAACCGGCACGGCCGGGTGCGAGTTCGCGAGCACCCCGTCCGCCCCGGCACCATCGTGACGAGTCAGGACCCGGCACTCATGGATGCGCTGAGGGTCGACGCAGCCGTCGCGCCGCTCGGGCTTCGCCAGTCCGGAGAAGGCGCGCTCGTCTCCTCTGCATCGCGCGACACGGTCGTGCTCATGCTGCTCGACGCGCGCTACCCGGCAAGCGCAGAGAACGCAACGGGCCAGCTCGTGCCGCTCCGCCCCCGGGAGACCGCCCCGGCACGAGACCAGCGTCCGAGCGAGGCCGCGCTGAGGTTCGCGGACGCCCTCCACGACGAGGCCACACGCCTGGACGCGGGAGACGACGCGCAGACGTGGGTGCAGCGTCAGCTCGAGGTAGCTCGACGCGCGAAGAGTGAGGTCACGGTGCGCGTCGACCTGGGAGGCGGCAAGGAGACCACGCTGCGCCTCGTGCCGATGAGCGTCGCGGCGGGTCGCCTCCGAGCGAGGGACCTCGCGGCCGACGTCGAACGGACCCTCCCGATCCGCGCGATCCTCGAGGTGCAGCTCTCCGAGGCGCCGGAAGACCACTAGCGCTGCGAGAAGTCGCCGACACCGCTGACGCGCAGGACCTGGCGGGTATGATTGACCGCTATGGCACTTGGACCGTTGATCGTACAGAGCGACAGAACTGTCCTGCTCGAAGTGGCGCATCCCGACGCCGACGCCGCACGCCACGCGTTGGCGGTCTTCGCCGAACTCGAGCGAGCACCGGAGCACATCCACACGTATCGCATCACGCGGCTCGGTCTCTGGAACGCCCGCGCGGCCGGCCACGAGGCGGACGAGATGCTCGACGTCCTCGAGCGCTTCGCGAAGTTCCCCGTCCCCGCCTCCGTCTCCGGTGAGATCCGCGAGACCGTCGCCCGCTACGGCAAGCTCGTGATCTCCCGTGATGAGGAGGGCGAGCTGGTCGTCTCGAGCGACGACCCGGCCGTGCTCCTCCAGATCTCCAGGGCCAAGCACGTCGCACCGCTCCTCGAGGGGCCGACCGGCGAGTCCGGATTCCGCGTGCAGGCCTGGGCCAGAGGTGAGCTCAAGCAGCAGCTCGTGAAGCTCGGCTGGCCCGCGGAGGACCTCGCGGGGTACACGCCGGGCACGCCGCATGCCATCGAGCTCGACGAGTCCGAATGGCAGCTGCGCGATTACCAGCGGTCGGCCGTCGACCACTTCTTCAAGGGCGGGTCCGGGGTCGTCGTGCTCCCCTGCGGCGCTGGCAAGACGCTCGTGGGCGCCGGTGCCATGGCGACCGCGTCGACGAGCACGCTCATCCTCGTCACGAACACCGTATCCGCACGGCAGTGGCGCGACGAGCTGCTCCGCCGCACCACGCTCACGGAAGACGAGATCGGCGAGTACTCGGGCGAGGTCAAGGAGATCAAGCCCGTCACGATCGCGACCTACCAGATCCTCACCGCGCGCCGGAAGGGCGTCTACACGCACCTCTCGCTGCTCGACGCCCTCGACTGGGGCCTCATCGTCTACGACGAGGTGCATCTGCTGCCCGCCCCCGTCTTCAAGCTGACGGCTGAGCTGCAAGCCCGACGACGGCTGGGCCTCACGGCGACCCTCGTGCGAGAAGATGGCCGCGAGGGTGACGTCTTCAGCCTCATCGGCCCCAAGCGCTTCGACGCACCGTGGAAGGACATCGAGGCGCAGGGGTACATCTCGCCCGCCAAGTGCTACGAAGTCCGGGTCGACCTCCCGTACGAGACGCGCATGGAGTACGCGGCCGCGAGCGACGACGAGCGCTACCGCATCGCCGCGACGGCGCCGGCGAAGCACGAGCTCGTCAAGGCCCTCATCCGCAAGCATCGAGGCGAGAACATCCTCGTCATCGCCCAGTACCTCGATCAGATCGACAGCATCGCCGAAGAGCTCGGAGTGCCGAAGCTCACGGGCCAGACGCCCGTCGCGGAGCGCGAAGAGCTCTTCCAGGCGTTCAGGGAGGGGCGGGAGAAGGTGCTCGTCGTCTCGAAGGTCGCCAACTTCTCGGTCGATCTGCCGGATGCGTCCGTCGCCGTGCAGATCTCCGGCTCGTACGGTTCACGGCAGGAAGAGGCGCAGCGCCTCGGCCGGCTGCTGCGCCCGAGCTCGAGCGGCGTGACCGCGTCGTTCTACACGCTCGTCTCGCGAGAGACCGTCGACCAGGACTTCGCGCAGAACCGCCAGCGCTTCCTCGCGGAGCAGGGGTACTCCTACGAGATCCTCGACGCCGACGCGATCCTCGAACCGGCCTAGCTCGACTCCGGCAGTTCTCCGGCTTGACTCTGCACCACGGTGCAGGGTCCACGCTGGCGTCATGCAACACACGAAGCACAGCCGACTCGCCCAGGCGCACGGCCTCATCCGCCTGTCCGCCATCTACGACCTCATCGTCACGATCGGCTTCGCCTTCCTGCCGACCGCGTCCCTGATCTTCGTCGGGCTGCAGGCCCTGCATGCAGAGCTCGGACTCAGCGGCGAGCTCCCCGACGCGAGCTCCCCTTCGACCATGATGTTCGTCAACCTGATGGGCAGCGTCGTGACGGCGTGGGCGCTCTTTCGGATCTTCCGACCGTCCCTCGCGGCGGGAGCTGCCGACACGCTCGCACGCGCGCTGTTCTCGCTCGGGATGATCACAGCGCTCGCCCAGGGCGCGAGCCCCCTCATCGTGGTCATGCTGGCACTCGAAATCGCCTGGGGCGTCGCACAGGCGGCCGTCCTCGTCCGAGCGCGACCACGTCCGGCTCCAGCAGCTGCGGCCCAGCCCGTAGTCTCCTCAGATGCGCATCGCTGAGCTCGCCGAGCGGGCAGACGTCAAGGTCTCCACCGTCCGCTTCTACGAGCGGCGCGGGGTGCTGGACAGCCCGCCCCGCACGCCGGGTGGCTACCGCGACTACGACGACCGGGCACTCACCCGTCTGCGCTTCCTGCGCCGTGGCCAGGAACTCGGGTTCACGCTCCGAGAGCTCACCGACTTCGTGCTGCTCTCGGCGGATGCACGGGCGGGGACCGCCCAGCCGGAAGCCGTGCAGCGCGCCGCGAACGACAAGCTCCTCGAGATCGACAGCCGCATCCGCGACCTGGACCGGACGCGCGCCGCCATCGTCGGGCTCCTCGCCGCTCCGTGCCTCGACCCGACGGCCGAGTGCCCGATCGTCGACGCGCTCGGCCGCGAACCGCGACCGGAGGTCACACGCGGGCGAGGAGCTCCACGTGCGTCATGACGAACTCGGCGTCCTCGTCGTCCGCCCACTCCGACCAGGCATCGGCGATGCGCTGAAGGTCGCCTGACGACGCGATCCCCCGTGCCCGCGCATCCTCGGCGAACCGCGACCTCGTGGCGCGTTCCGCCCACGTCGACCCCCACCAGGCGCGCTCCTCCGGTGTCGTGAAGATCCAAGCACTCGCCGAGAGACGAACATCCTCCAGCCCCGCCGAGCGTGCCCAGCGCCGCAGGATCCTGCCCGCGTTGGGCTCCCCGTCGTTCGAGCGCGCGACCTTGTCGTACACGGCGAGCCAGTGGTCGAGTTCCGGAAGCTGCGGCGACCACACGCACGTTCCGTAGTCGACGTCGCGCACCGCGACCAGTCCGCCCGGCTTCGTCACGCGGCGCATCTCCCGCAGCGCCGCGACCGGGTCGGAGAGGTGCTGCAGCACCTGATGTGCGTGCACCACGTCGAACTCGCCATCGGCGAAGTCGAGCGCGTAGACATCGCCGAGCAGGAACTCCGTCTGCGTGTCCCCCGCCTCGAGTGCGGAGGCACGAGCCACCTCGAGGGGCTCGTCCACGACCTCGATGCCGACGACGCGGCCGGCGGTGCCGACCCGCCGGGCGAGATCCAGGGTGATCGAGCCCGGCCCGCAGCCGACATCGAGCACGTGCATGCCCGCTCGCAGCTCCGGGAGGAGGTAGCCGGCGGAGTTCTCGGCCGTGCGCCGCCCGTGCGAGCGGAGCACGCTCGCGTGGTGGCCATGGGTGTACCTCGGGGCTGCGGAGTCGTCCATGTCGGCACAGTAGCGCACCGCGCGGGCCCGGACCCGCGTGAGGACGACCCAGAAGATTAGCGCATCCGCGCTGCCGCGACACCGCGCGCCGTCAGACTTCACTCAGACGGCGTCAAGATACTTAGTCCATGACTGATGGCCCCAAGATTCTCGTTGTTGACGACGAGCCAAACATCCGCGAACTCCTGTCGACCAGCCTGCGCTTCGCAGGGTTCATGGTGCGTGCCGTCGGCAACGGCGCCGCCGCGATCTCCGCTGTCATCGAGGAGGAGCCCGACCTCATCGTCCTGGACGTCATGCTCCCCGACATGAACGGCTTCGGCGTCACGAAGCGCCTCCGCGCATCTGGCTACACGAGCCCCATCCTGTTCCTCACCGCCAAGGACGACACCGACGACAAGATCGAGGGCCTCAACGCGGGTGGCGACGACTACGTCACCAAGCCGTTCAGCCTCGACGAGATCGTCGCCCGCATCAAGGCCATCCTCCGCCGCACCATGCAGGCCGAGGAGGAGGCGGTCATCCGCACGGGCGAGCTCACGATGGATCAGGACACCCACGAGGTGTTCATCGGCGACGAGCCGATCGAGCTCTCCCCCACCGAGTTCAAGCTGCTGCGCTACCTCATGCTCAACCCCAATCGGGTGCTCTCGAAGGCGCAGATCCTCGACCACGTCTGGGAGTACGACTTCAACGGCGACGCCGGCATCGTCGAGTCCTACATCTCCTACCTGCGCCGCAAGCTCGACCAGTTCACCGAGGAGCCGCTCATCCAGACCAAGCGCGGCTTCGGCTACATGCTGAAGGTCTCCGGAGCCAAGGCATAGCAGAGGTGACCAAGCCTGACCACGAGGGGAAGTAGGCGGTGCCGTTCAGGGCATGGCGCTGGGATCGTCTCTCGCTCCGCAACAAGCTGACGATCGTCAACATCACCCTGCTGACGTTCGGCATCGTCGTCGCCGGAATCGGCACGACGCTGCTGCTGCGGCCGACGCTCGTCTCGCAGACCGACTCGCAGTTGAGCGTGTACGCGAGTGACCCGACCCAGTTCCTCGCCGCCGACCCCTCGTCGAGGCTCATCACCTACGACGCGATCCGCATCGCGCCGTCCACGATCTACGTGGCCGTCCTTGATGCGGACGGCAAGGTCGTCGTCGACAACTGGGGACAGTGGCAGCGGCCGCAGGCGATCGCGCCCGAGGTGCCCGCAGATGCCGCGGTCCGCGGCAGCCAGAGCCTGTTCGACATGGAGGACCCGCTCGGGGCGACCTGGCGGACCATCACCGTGCCAGAGGGAGAATACGCCGCCGATCAGGTGCGGGGCACGCTGCTCATCGCGGCCCCGCTGACGAGCGTCAACGCGACGATGGTGAACTTCCTCGCCATCTTCTTCGGCTTCGGGCTGACAGTCGTCATCTTCGGCGCGGCCCTCACGAGAGTGCTCGTCTCCGCGACGCTGCTCCCCCTGAGGCAGGTCGAGGCCACGGCCATGCAGTTCGCGTCTGGCGACTACTCCCAGCGCCTGCCTGCAGGCACCCCGAACACCGAGGTGGGGCGCCTCTCTCGGTCGCTCAACACCATGCTCGTCCGCATCGATCACGCCTTCGACGAGCGGACCCGCACCATCGCGCAGATGCGCCGTTTTGTCGGCGACGCGAGCCACGAGCTTCGCACGCCGCTCGTCACGGTCCGCGGATACGCCGAGCTCTACCGCATGGGTGCGCTCAACGATCCCGAGAAGGTCGGCCAGGCGATGGAGCGGATCGAGAAGGAGGCGCTCCGCATGGGGGGCCTCGTCGAGGACCTCCTGCAGCTCGCTCGACTCGACGAGACGCGTGAGCTCGTCAAGGACGTCATCGACCTGGAGCCGATTGCCGAGGACGCGGCGATGGACGCCCACGCAACGGCCAAGGACCGCGTTGTGCGGGCCCTACCCGTGAACATCATCCAGGAGCCCCGCGACGACGCGGAGCCCCTCGGATCCGAGACGACCGGTGAGCTTCCTGTCGCGGTCGATGAGGACGCCGTCTCGACCGAGGAACCGGCCAGCGCTCCGGAAGGTGCGGCCGCTAAGCGCGCGCTGTGGCGACGGCGCCCGCTACCGCGTCCAGCGCTGCGAGGCTTCCCCATCAGACGCAAGGGCTCCGAGCCGAGTGAGATCGAGTCCGCCGGCTCCGACGAAGACCTGGGGGACGTGCCCGCCATGGTGCACGCGAACGAGGACAAGGTCCGGCAGGCGATCTCCAACCTGCTCGGCAACGCCATGCGGTACACGCCGGAGGGCTCTCCCCTCGAAGTCGGAGTGACGGTGGACCTGCCGAACCAGCTCGCCATCGTCGATATCATCGACCACGGTGAGGGCATCCCCCCGCAGATCCGGCAGAAGATTTTTGAACGGTTCTGGCGCGCGGACACCTCCCGCGCACGCGAGACCGGCGGTTCCGGGCTCGGCCTCTCGATCGTCTCGGCGATCATGAAGGCGCACGATGGCGAGGTCGACGTGCTGGAGACTCCCGGAGGCGGGGCGACGTTCCGCCTCAAGTTCCCGCTGCTCATCTCAGCACCTGTGGATAGCCCGCTCTCCACAGCCCCGAACACCTGATCCCTCGCTCGCTGTTCCCTCTCTTAGCCTTCTCGCGAGGTGCCGCCGGAACCACCCGGCGGCCGGAGAAGGGGGAACACCCATGGCCGTCTACATGGTCGACAGCGAGCAGCTGCAGCTCGCCGTCACGAACACGCAGTCGTCGATCGGACGAGTGCAGGCAGAGGTCGCCGCGCTGCTCGGCAACCTGACCGCACTCGAGGGATCGTGGAGCGGGGAAGCCGCAGCAGCCTTCCAGGGTCTGGTGCAGCAGTGGCGCTCGACGCAGGCTCAGGTGGAGTCGAGCATCTCTGCCATCAATAGCGCCCTGGGCAGCGCAAGCGCCAGCTACGGCACCGTGGAAGGCGACGTTCGACGGCTCTTCAGCGTCTGACCGGCACTGCTCTCGGCGGCCTGGCCTGGCCTGGCCTGTAGCTCGACCGATCTCGACGAGGAGCGAGGCGGAAACGACGAAGCGGGCGGCTCCGTGAGGAGCCGCCCGCCTGTTGTCGTGCGCGTGGTGCTTAGAAGTCCATTCCAGCGCCCGGGTCCATCGCCGGTGCGCCAGCCTTCTCGGGCTTGTCGGCGACGACGACCTCGGTCGTGAGGAAGAGACCAGCGATCGAAGCTGCGTTGAGCAGCGCGGAGCGCGTGACCTTCACCGGGTCGAGCACTCCAGCCTCGATGAGGTTGACGTACTCGCCGGTTGCGGCGTTGAGGCCCCAGCCGTCTTCGAGTCCAGCGACCTTCTCGGCGACGACGCCGGGCTCGAGGCCAGCGTTCGTCGCGATCTGCTTGAGCGGTGCGAGGATGCCGACCTTGACGATGTTGACGCCGGTCGCTTCGTCGCCCTTGAGCTCGAGCTTGTCGAGAACGCGTGCGCCAGCCTGGATGAGGGCGACGCCACCACCGGCGACGATGCCCTCTTCGACGGCAGCCTTCGCGTTGCGGACTGCGTCCTCGATGCGGTGCTTGCGCTCCTTGAGCTCGACCTCGGTCGCAGCTCCGGCCTTGATGACGGCGACGCCACCGGCGAGCTTCGCGAGGCGCTCCTGGAGCTTCTCGCGGTCGTAGTCGCTGTCGCTGTTCTCGATCTCGGCGCGGATCTGTGCAACGCGGCCGGCGATCTGCTCGGGCGAGCCAGCGCCCTCGACGATCGTCGTCTCGTCCTTCGTCACGACGACCTTGCGGGCCGTGCCGAGGAGGTCGAGCGTCGTGTTCTCGAGCTTGAGGCCGACTTCCTCGCTGATGACCTGTCCACCGGTGAGGATGGCGATGTCCTGCAGCTGGGCCTTGCGGCGGTCGCCGAAGCCGGGAGCCTTGACGGCAACCGACTTGAAGATGCCGCGGACCTTGTTGACGATGAGCGTCGCGAGAGCTTCGCCCTCGACGTCCTCGGCGATGATGAGGAGCTGCTTGCCGGCCTGGATGACCTTGTCGACAACAGGAAGGAGGTCCTTGATGTTGGAGATCTTGCCGTTGACGATCAGGATGTAGGCGTCCTCGAAGACGGCTTCCTGGCGCTCGGGGTCGGTCACGAAGTACTGCGAGAGGTAGCCCTTGTCGAAGCGCATGCCCTCGGTCAGCTCGAGCGTGGTGCCGAACGTGTTCGACTCCTCGACGGTGACGACGCCTTCCTTGCCGACCTTGTCGATCGCCTCGGCGATGATCTCGCCGATCTGGGCGTCAGCAGCCGAGATCGATGCGGTGGCAGCGATCTGCTCCTTGGTCTCGACCTCCTTGGCGGATGCGAGCAGCTCGGCGACGACGGCCTCGACAGCCTTCTCGATGCCGCGCTTGAGCGAGATCGGGTCTGCTCCTGCTGCGACGTTGCGGAGGCCCTCGCGGACGAGCGCCTGAGCGAGGACGGTGGCCGTCGTCGTGCCGTCACCGGCGACGTCGTCGGTCTTCTTCGCGACCTCCTTGACGAGCTCGGCACCGATCTTCTCGAACGGGTCGTCCAGCTCGATCTCCTTGGCGATGGACACGCCGTCGTTCGTGATCGTGGGCGCGCCCCACTTCTTCTCGAGCACGACATTGCGGCCGCGTGGGCCGAGCGTGACCTTCACCGCGTCGGCGAGCGTGTTCAGTCCACGCTCAAGCCCGCGACGGGCCTCTTCGTCAAAAGCAATGATCTTCGACATATGTGTACTGCGTCCTTTCCGGACGTGGTTCGTGAGGTTCGTGGTTGGCACTCGAACGAGGCGAGTGCAAGTCCATATTGGCACTCGGCCCTGTCGAGTGCAAGCCGCCCCGACGCCTTCTCGCTGCGGGCGAACGAGGACGGGAGATCCCGTGCCTGGCACGGAAAACGGCGCCGACCCCCAGAGGGGGTCGACGCCGCTTGTCGTCGAGGATCAGAGTGCGCGGACGGACTCCGCCTGGGGGCCCTTGTCGCCGGCCCCGATCTCGAATTCGACCTTCTGTCCCTCTTCGAGAACGCGGTAGCCCTGCATCTCGATGGCCTTGTAGTGCACGAACACATCCTGTGCAGCAGCGCCGTCGAGCGCGTCCACAGTGATGAAGCCGTAGCCCTTGTCAGCGTTGAACCACTTCACGGTTCCGTTCGCCATGTTTGTCTCCATTGCTCAGTAGTACTCGCCAGCGCCAGCCGGCGGAGCCCTGCATGCGTGCGAGGGGGACGAACGATGGTGCCCAGGACTCGAGCAAGATACTAGGTCGCGACCTGTTGAGCGTGGAAGCCGAAAACCGTGATCACGTCACCTGGCGACGTTTTGTTTCCAGATGTTCACATTCGTGGAACACAAGGCGCGCATTCCCCGGTGAAAGCCCGGGGCTTTTGCCCTACCCGGCGAGGTCGAGCCCGACGATGACCACGATCGTGCCAGCGGCAGCGACGTTCGGATCCAGCACCGCGGTGCCCCCGCCGAGCGACTGCACGAGCGCCAGGGCAGCAGCCTCCTGAGCGGGGTCATTGTAGGAGACGGTGGTCGTCGCGTAGTCGGAGGTCGGTGCATCCGCCGTCTCCGTCACATTCCAGCCAGCGGCAGCGAGCTCGGTGGTCGTTCCACCGGCGACGCCAGCCAGCTCGGTGCCGTTGAGCACGCGGACGGCGACGTTCGGGTCGAGCTGCGGCACGACCTCGGCCGGCGCTTCCTCGACCGGGGCAGCCTCGGCCGGCGTCTCGCTGGTCTCAGGCTCGGCGGACGGGCTGAACGAGACGGCGCCATTGATGATCTGCATGGCGACCGCCGCGACGGCGACGATGACGACGACGGCCAGCAGGCCCCAGAGCCACGAGGCGAGCTTGGCGAGACGGGTTCGGGGCGCACGATGCGCGCCGCGCCTGTCGAGGCCGGGTGGGATGTCGTCGAAGCGATCCTTGGGGTAATTCACGTGTCTACCGAATCCGTCCTGAGGTGGGAGAGGCGCTGGACATGCGCTGCTCGCGCCGCAGCTGGCGCTCATCCGCCCGCCGCTCGCGCGCACGCCGTAGGCGGCCGACGAGCATCGGCTGATGAGCGAGCGCAGCTGGTGTCTCGATGAGCGTAGCGAGATTTCGGTAGTACTGCGTCGTCGACCAGCCGAAGCGATCCCTGATCGCCGCCGCCTTCGCTGCGTTCTGCCGCGGATTCAGGTCTTCGAAATCCAGCAGGGCGCGCTCGAGGTCGCTGAGCTCCACGTCCCGTTCCATGGAGGAAGTGTACGAGCAAGGCTCACGGACTGGACTCACGCAACGCGCGTATGCTCGTTCCTCCCTGACCGCTCCCAGCGGTCTCGTCGATCTCCAGGAGGCACGGTGTCCTACGCCGTCAACAAGCCCGATTCCGAGTGGCGCGCTGAGCTCACGCCGCAGGAGTACCACGTGCTGCGCGAGGCAGGCACTGAGCGGGCCTACACGGGAGAGCTCCTCGAGGAGGGACGCGCCGGACTGTACACCTGCCGTGCATGCGGCTCCGAGCTCTTCAAAGCCGGAACGAAGTTCGACTCCGGATGCGGGTGGCCGAGCTTCTACGAGTCGGTCCGCCCCGACGCAGTCCAGCTGCTCGAGGACCGCTCGCTCGGCATGGTGCGCACCGAGGTGCGCTGCGCGAACTGCGGGTCCCACCTCGGGCACGTCTTCCCCGACGGCTTCGGCACCCCGACGGGCGACCGCTACTGCATGAACTCGCTCTCGCTCTCCTTCACGCCGGACGACGAGACGCCCTCCGAGTAGGGAGAGCATCACCCGAGTGGCCATGCGGTGCGCACCTCGCGCACCGCATGGCTATGATGGTGCCGCTGCGATTGCAGCAGGCCGACTTAGCTCAGCTGGTAGAGCACCGCTCTTGTAAAGCGGATGTCGCGAGTTCGAACCTCGCAGTCGGCTCCAGAATCCTCACCGCCCCGCGCGAGTCCCTCGTTGCCTCCGTGTTCCGAAAGCGGCCCGAACTATACTCGGCTGGATGCACGAGCACACGACTGCGCAGCGCGCACCGCGCCCTCAGCGCACGACCGCAAGTCGCGGTGTGCTCGGACTGACCATCGGCGCAGGCCTGATCCTCACGCTCATCGCAATCAGGACGTTCACGGCTTCGCTCGACGACGCACCGGCCCTCGGCCCGATCAGCGACTTCGTGACGCTCTCCTTGAGCGTCGTCATCGAGTCCATGCCGTTCATCGTGCTCGGCATTCTGCTCTCGATCGTCGTCCAGCATTGGCTCCCGCCGGGCTTCCTGATGCGCATCCTGCCGCAGAGCCCCTGGCTCCGACGCGCCGTGATCTCCCTGTTCGGCATCGCTCTGCCCGTCTGCGAATGCGGCAACGTGCCCCTCGCCCGCGGCCTCGTGCTCCGAGGCTTCACCCCGGCCGAGTCGATCACGTTCCTGCTCGCGGCGCCCATCCTGAACCCCATCACGATCGTCACGACGTACCAGGCATTCGGCTGGGACCACGGGATCCTGGCGGCCCGTATCATCGGCGGCTTCGTCATCGCCAACGTCATCGGCTTCCTGTTCAGCCGCCACCCGAGACCGCAGGAGCTGCTCACGCCGAGCTTCGCCGCCACCTGCGAGCTGGAAGCGAAGCACGGGCACGGGGGCCGCTCCGGCGTCCGCGACCGCTTGCGGGCGAGCGCGTCGATGTTCGGCGCCGAGACCTCCACGATGCTCCCCGCGCTCTTCATCGGCTCCGCCATCGCGGGCGCCATCCAGGTCGGCGTCTCGCGCGATCTCCTCACGACGCTCGGCGAGCATCCCGTGCTCTCGGTGCTCGTGCTCATGACGCTCGGCTTCGTCATCTCGATCTGCGCGAACGTCGACGCGTTCTTCGCCCTGTCCTTCGTCGGGACGTTCATGCCCGGCGGGATCGTGGCCTTCCTCGTGATGGGGCCCATGATCGACGTCAAGATGCTCGCGCTCATGCGCACGACCTACACGAGCGCGGTCCTCGCGCGCATCACCCTCATCGTCGCGCTGTCGGCCTTCACCCTCGGACTCGGAGTGAACCTCATTGCTTGAACGACTGCTCTCCAGATGGCGCGGGGTCGCGCTCACGCTCTTCACCGTCGTCGCGACGGTCTGGCTCTCCATGACGGGCGGGCTCTCGCTCTACATCCACCCCCGCTACTTCCTGTTCACCTCGATCATGGCCGTCATCGGCGGCATCCTCGCGATCGCGGCCATCGCCGTCACGCCGGGTCGCGACGACCACGACCACGACCACTCGCATGAGTCGGATGCCCTCGGCACGTCGACCACACGGAGAGGCAACCGCCGCCCGCGGCTCGGCGCACGTCAGCGCATCGCCGTGATCGCCTCGACGACCGTCACGCTCGTCGTCGTCGCGACGGCGTTCGTTGCGCTCATCATCGCGCCGCCGGTGACGCTCAGCTCCGCAGCGGTCGAGAACCGCTCCCTCAACGCCAACGCGCAGACCGTGGACTCCCCGATCTCGGAGGGCGAGACGCTCCGGGGCCGCGACACCAGCTCCTTCACCGTCAAGGACTGGGCCGCGATGCTCCGCCAGGGCGACGGAGAGCAGCAGGTGCTCGGCGAGCGCGCGAAGCTCGTCGGTTTCGTGACCGAGGACCCGGACGCACCGGATGCCTTCATCCTGGCGCGCTTCGTCGTGAACTGCTGCGCGATCGACGCAGCCCCGGTCGGTGTCGCCGTGCACCAGCCCGGTTGGCAGGGCACCTACCCCGTCGATTCCTGGGTCGAGGTCGACGGCGCGTTCGTCACGAACCCCAGCGCGTCCAGCGCCGAGCGTGTCGCGCTCATGCCGACGACCATCACCGCGATCGACCAGCCGAGCGATCCCTATGTCTACTGATCTCGCCTCGGGCGGACGCCGCTTCCGGAGGACGTTCATCCTGGCGGTGATCGTGCTCGCCCTGCTCGCCGCTGGGCTCTCCGTCGGCAACATCCTGCAGGGCCCGCGAGTCGCGTCGACGGCGGTCAACGCCATCGGCACGGTCGAGCAGCAGGGCACCCGCCTCGTGCTGACACCCAACCAGCGCCTCCGCGAGATCGACCCCGCGCAGGTCGTCCTCGAGCCAGCCGCCGCCTACAGCCTCACGGAGGAGAACGGCACGATCACGGTGACGTTCGAGCAGCTGCTCGCCTACGACACGAACTACACCCTCACGGTGGCGGATGCCGTGAGTTCCTCGACGGGCGTCGCGTCGACCCTCGAGACCGAGTTCACGACACCGCCCCTCGAGGTGTCGACGCTCGTTCGCGGGGCGATCTCGACCAGCGGGACACTCGAGGACCGCGTCATCGAGACGAACGTCTCCGGCGGGGGTGAGCCGAGCATCCTGTTCAGCGCCCCGCGCATCCAGGAGTACGCCCTCACTGACGCGTTCGTCGCGGTCATCGAACAGGACTCCGCCGGCCTCGGCGCGGTCGGCGTCGCACCTCGCGCTGAGCCCGGGCCGGCTGTCCCGCTGAACGTGGACGCGACTGGGAGCTTCTCGAGCCTCGCCGCCGACGCGGCGAGCGGCCTCATCGGCTTCGTCATCGACGGTGTGCACGCTGACGGGCAGACCGAGCTGGTGCGCTCGCTGTTCGTCTTCGACACGAGCGACACGTCGTTCCGGCCCACGCAGGTGGCCGGAACGGACGGCACCCCGCTGATGGTCTCGACGTGGGCGTTCGCGCCGCGCACGGGGGCCCTCATCGCGCAGACCCTCGACGAGCAGCTGTACCTCGTGAACGTGCTCGCCGGCACTCCAGCCGAGCCGATCGGCCAGGCGCAGCACTTCCATGGCTTCGTTCCCGGCACGGCCACCGCGGTAACCTCGGGTGTCGGCGGCTACACCCTCTTCGATCTGAGCTCGGGGACCGCCGAGCAGCTCACCCCAGCGCCGATGACGCTCAGCGAGACGCAGTACCTCACGCAGACGAGCGTGCTCGACCCGGAGGGAACCCAGATCTCGGCGGTCGCGGATGCGGCTGCCGGGCTCGCCGACGTCACTGTCGAGTTCGCCGACGGCGACGGCCAGCGGACGCTCTTCGATCCGGGCGACAGCGGCGAGTGGCTGCGCGACATCTGCGTCTCCCCCAACGGCCAGTACCTCGCCGTCGAGACTGGCCTCGGCGCGCAGGGGCCGGACGGCTACGCTGTGCTTCCCGGCATGAAGCAGTCGACGACCACCGTCATCGACATCGCCACGGGCGAGGAGCTGCGCCGTCTCACCGGCTTCCTGACCTCCTGGTGCCGCTGACCCACCTCCACGACGATGGGCCTCAGACACGACATGGGCCCGAGATACGACGATGGGCCCCACCCGCAGGTGAGGCCCATCTGATCGCAGTGAGGCGCCTACTTGGCGGCGCGCTTGGCAGCCCGCAGCTTCGAGACCTCGTACATCGTGATGCTCGTCGCGATGCCCGCGTTGAGCGATTCCGTCGCCCCGTCGATCGGGATGGAGACGATTGCGTCGCAGTGCTCGGTGACGAGCCTCGAGAGGCCCTTGCCCTCGCTGCCGACGACGACGAGGAGCGGAGAGGTCGCGAGCTCGAGCGACGGCAGCGAGACGTCGCCGTCGCCGTCGAGGCCGATGACGAAGACGCCGGCCTTCTTGTACGCCTTGATGGTCGCCGTCAGGTTCGAGGCCATGGAGACGGGCAGACGCGCTGCGGCGCCGGCAGAGGTCTTCCACGCGGAAGCCGTCATGCCGACCGAGCGTCGCTGCGGCACGATGATGCCATCGCCGCCGAACGCCGCCACGGAACGCACGATGGCGCCGAGGTTGCGAGGGTCCGTGATGCCGTCGAGCGCGACGAACAGCGGGTTCCGGCGACGCTGGATGGCGCGGTCGAGCTCCTCCATCGGGTCGGCGTACGTGTACGCCGGCACCTTGATGATGACGCCCTGGTGGACCGCGTCGCGGCCCGCCATGCGGTCGAGCTCGGGACGCATGACCTCGAGGATCGGGATCTTGCGCTCGGTGGCGATCTTGAAGATCTCCTTGACGCGCTCATCCATCTCACCGCGCGCGGCGACGTAGAGCGTCGTCGCGGGGATGCCGGCGCGCAGCGCTTCGACCACCGAGTTGCGGCCAGTCACGAGCTCCGTGCTGTCGTCGGTCCGCGCCCGGCGAGGGGCACCGCCCTCGCGCTGCGCGGGACGCGGCTTGGAGCCACCTCGGGCGGCTTCCAGGCGTTCCTTCGCGGCCTTGCGCTTGCCGGCCACGTGCCAGGAACGGTCCTCGGCGCGCGGCGTGTTGCCGCGGCCTTCGAGGGACTTGCGGCCGTTGCCGCCCGTGCCCTTCGTAGGGCCCTTCTTGCTGCGGTTGCCGCGCGAATTCGTGCTCATGCCTTCTCCAACGTCCAGAAGCTGCCGTTCGGCGAGTCTTCAATCTGCACGCCGGCTGCTGCCAGCGTGTCTCGAATCTGATCTGCGCGGGCGAAGTCCTTCGCACCGCGGGCCTGCTTGCGCTCCACGAGCAGCGAGTCGATGAGCGCCGCGAGGGCCGTGTCGCCGGCCGCATCCGCTCCCCCGCTCCACTGCTCAGCGCGTGGGTTGATGCCGAGGATGTCGAGCATCGAGGTGACCTCGCGTGCTGCTCGGGCCGCCGCATCCGCTGCGCCCGTGTCGAACGCCTGGTTGCCGGCGGTCACCGTCTCGTGCAGCGACGCTATGGCCTGCGGGACCGCGAAATCGTCGTTCATCGCGGCGACGAAAGCAGCGGGGAGGCCGTCGAGTCCCCCCGCGCCTGCCGTCTCTGCGGGAACCAGGAGGCCGGCACGCTCCGCACGCTCGAGGAACGACTCGATGCGCGCGAACGACGCGGCCGCCTCCTCGAGCGAGGTGTCGCCGATCTCGATGGTCGAGCGGTAGTGCGCCGACCCGAGGAAGTAGCGGACCACGACGGGGCGAGCGGAGGACAGGAGGTCGAGTGCCGAGACCGTGTTGCCGATCGACTTGGACATCTTCTGCCCTGCCACCGAGACGAGGCCGTTGTGCACCCAGGTGCGCGCGAACTCGAGGCCCGCGGCGCGCGACTGCGCCAGCTCGTTCTCATGGTGGGGGAAGCGGAGGTCACGGCCGCCGCCGTGGATGTCGAAGGTCGGCCCGAGGTACTTGGTCGACATCGCCGAGCACTCGATGTGCCAGCCCGGCCGACCCGAGCCCCAGGGCGACGCCCAGGCGGCCGACTCCGGCTCACCGGGTTTGCGCCCCTTCCAGAGCGCGAAGTCGGCGGCGCTGCGCTTGCCGCGACTCGGCGCCTCGCCCTCGGCCATGTCCTCGGGGCGCTGGTGCGTGAGCTCGCCGTAGCTCGGCCAGCTGCCGGTATCGAACCACACGTCGCCGCTCTCGTCGGCGGCCGGATACGCGTGGCCGCGCTCGATGAGCAGCGCGATGAGCTCCTGCATCTCAGGGATGGACCCCGTCGCGCGAGGCTCGTACGTGGGTGAGCGAATGCCGAGCGCCGCATAGGCGGCATTGAACTCGCGTTCCACGCGGTACGCGAGCGCCCACCACGGCTCGCCCGCTGTCGCTCCCGCGAGAGTCTTGTCATCGATGTCGGTGACGTTGCGCACGAGCGTCACCCGGAGGCCACTCGCCTCGAACCACGACCGGAACTGGTCGTAGACGAGCGCCGAACGCAGGTGACCAGCGTGGGGCGCTGACTGCACCGTCGGCCCGCAGACGTACATCGAGACCTCGCCTGGCACCATCGGCGTGAAGTCGCCGAGTGCTTGCGTCTGCGTGTCGTAGATGCGCTGATTCACTGCACCAGCATACGCGTCAGGGCCGCGCGGACGAATGGACGTCCGCGCGGCCCTGACGGCGAAGCGCATGGTGTGCGTCGAACGGCCCTCACGAGCCGGAGAGCCAACCGGAGAGCAGACCGGAGTGCTGACTAGGAAGCGAGGACCTTGTCGAGGACGTCGCCGGCCTTGTCCTCGTCGGTCTTCTCCGCGAGTGCGAGCTCCGAGACGAGGATCTGCCTGGCCTTCGCGAGCATTCGCTTCTCACCCGCAGACAGGCCCCGGTCCTGGTCGCGTCGCCAGAGGTCGCGCACGACCTCCGACACCTTGATGACATCGCCGGAGGCGAGCTTCTCAAGATTCGACTTGTACCTGCGGGACCAGTTCGTCGGCTCCTCGGTGATGGGGGCGCGCAGGACCTCGAACACACGGTCGAGACCGTCTTGCCCGATGACGTCGCGTACTCCTACCAGGTCGACGTTGTCAGCAGGAACCTCGATGACGAGGTCTCCCTGTGCAACGTTCAACTTGAGGAACATCTTCTCTTCGCCCTTGATGACTCGGATCTTCACCTCTGAAATGGTGGCCGCGCCGTGATGGGGATAGACGACTGTCTCCCCGACCTCAAACTGCATAAATACAAGCCCCTTTCGGCACCTAAGAGTACCATGTCAAAACGGCTCATTCGAGGACTGGGGTGGTAGAGTCCGCCGCCGCGTCGTCCGGGAGGGGCACCTGGATCAGATAGGCTTCCTGCATCCTGTGAATTCGTGCGGCGACAGTCGCACGGTCCGAACCTGGAGGCTCCAGACGTGAAGATCCGCGCCGTCGCGTCCGTCACCCTTGCCGCCGCAGTCGCGGTTGGGCTTGCCGGCTGCAACTACATCTCCCCCCAGCGAACCACGACGCAGTACTCGGCGAGCGACGGCACGAACGCCAACGTCGGCGACCTCGAGGTCCGCAACGCCATCCTCATCACCGACATGCTTGTCGGCACCGATGTGACCGACCGAGCGAACCTCATCTTCTCGGTCGTCAACCACACGGGCAGCGCCGGCTCGCTGGACATCACGTACATGGGACTCATCAACGGCGTCGAGCAGGAGGTCGTCGTGACGGTTCCCGTCGACGCATCCGCAGGCGTCACGCAGGTGGGCTTCGGCGAGGGCGCGACCGTGCTCCTCGAAGGCATGGACTTCACCCCGGGCTCCACGCACGACGTCGACTTCACGGCGACCCTCGACGGGGTCCAGACCATGCAGGCGGTGACCGTTCCCGTCCTCGACGGCACGCTGCCGGAGTACTCGACGCTCGTGCCCGGCCCCGCCCAGACCGAGCCGCCCGCGGCACCGCCGAGCATCGCACCGACGACGGCGCCTACCGAGGCACCGGAAGAAGAAGGCGGCACGGCCTAGCCGGCGCACGCAGACTGCCGAGAAGGGCGCATCCACTCAACGTGGATGCGCCCTTCTCGCGTTGCGTCGTCTGGGTGTCGCTCAACCCTCGTAGCGGTAGCCGAGCCCGCGCACCGTCACGAGGCGCACGGGGGTCGACGGCTTCTCCTCGATACGGCTGCGGATGCGCTTGATGTGCACGTCGAGCGTCTTGGTGTCGCCGTAGTAGTCCGGCCCCCAGACGCGGTCGATGAGCTGCCCACGCGTGAGCACCCGGCCGGAGTTCCGCATCAGGTACTCGAGCAGCTCGTACTCCTTCAACGGCATCGGGGTCACCTTGCCCGAGACCTGCAGGGTGTGACGGTCGAGGTCCATGCGCACCTCGCCGACCTCGATGATGCTGTCGTCCTCGCCCTCGTCCTCCTGCTCATTGCGGCGGAGCACGGCGCGCACGCGGGCCAGCAGCTCGCGCGTGGAGTATGGCTTCGTGACGTAGTCATCGGCACCCAGCTCGAGACCGACGACGATGTCGACCTCGCTGTCCTTGGCCGTGAGCATGATGATGGGCACCTTCGACGTGAGGCGGATCTGCTTGCACACCTCGGTCCCGGGGACGCCAGGGAGCATGAGGTCGAGGAGCACCAGGTCGGCGCCATCCCGGTCGAACAGGTCGAGGGCATCGAGGCCGGTCTCGGCGACGGCGACCTCGTATCCCTCCCGTCCGAGGAGGAAGGAGAGCGGCTCATGCAGTGCGGATTCGTCTTCGACGAGGAGGATGCGGGTCACGGAGGCCATTGTGCATATCTTTCGTGAACATTGAGTGACGCGCCAAGGGTCGCGCCCGTCCGACGGCGCGCCGTCGGTCGGGGACGTCCGGCGCGACTCAGGCTGAGCGACGCTCGGTGAAGCGCTGCAGGTCGATCTCCGCGACGACGGAATCTGCGGAGGGTAGGCGAACCGTGAACGTCGATCCCTTTCCTGGCTGCGACCAGACGCGCACGTCACCGCCGTGGTTCTCGGCAACGTGCCGCACGATGCTCAGGCCGAGGCCCGTCCCGCCCGTGCGTCGGGAACGAGCCTGGTCGACGCGGAAAAAGCGCTCGAAGATGCGCCCCTGATCCTCCGGGGCGATGCCGATGCCCTGGTCCGAGATGGCGACCTCGACGGTGTCGTCGACGAGTCGCGTGCCGATCCCCACCCGCGAGTTCGGCGACGAGTACTGGACCGCGTTGGACACGAGGTTCGTGAAGCACATGAGGAGGTGAGCCCGCTCGCCGTAGACGAACGCATCCACGTCGTCGCCGAGCACGATGTCGACGCCGCCCACCTCGGCGGGCACGCGCGATTGGTCGACGGCGAGCGAGAGGATCTCGTGGATCGAGATGAGCTCCGGGTCTGCGAGGGAGTCGCTCGACTGCAGCCTGGACAGCTCGATGAGCTCGTTGGTGATCGAGGCCAGGCGCAGGCTCTCCTTGCTGAGCCGCCCCGTGAAGTACTTGACCTGCTCCACGTCACCCGCAGACTCCGCGATGGCCTCCGCGAGCAGCGTGACCGCGCCGATGGGGGTCTTGAGCTCGTGACTCACATTGGCCACGAAGTCTCGGCGCACGCTCTCGACGCGAAGCGCCTCCGTGCGATCCTCCGCCAGCACCAGGAAGAACCGCGTCGAGAGGGGCGCCGCACGCACCCGGACATGGATCTCCGAGCGCCCGAAGGGACCTCGGGCGATCTCGAGGTCCTTGGTGACCGCCTCGCCCTGGCGCCTCGCCTCATCCACAACGGCCCCGACGCGCTCGTCGAGGCGCCCGCCGGCACGGACGAGCCCCTTCGACGTGGCTCCCGGGGAGGACTGGTAGACGTTCCTGGACGGGTCGGTGACGATGACGATCGAGTCGAGGGCGCCGAGCAGATGCTCGATGCCCTCGGGGAGGCGGGGGGAGAATGCAGCTCTTGCCTTTGCCTGCCGTACCGAGGCGACGTGGAGCAGCCAGACAAAACCTGCACCCAAGAGGAAGCCGAGTACGATCGCAAGGACCACTGCGACGGACGAGTCCATGTGCCCAGCATATGGGCCAGCGGACTCGACACCCGTCGTACACGAGTCGGTTACCTTGGCTCCGTAGAATCGCCCGTGAGAGCAGAGTCACTCCCAGAGGGACTGGGCGACCGGTCTGCCCAGAAATGCGGGCAGCGGCACATCGCCCGTTGCCACGAAACAAGAGGATAAACATGCGCGAAGTTTTCCAGCAGGAACTCGCTGAGGTCAGCAACGGCCTCGTGGAGATCGCCCGCCACGTCGAGTCCGCCATGCAGCGCGCCGCCGTTGCGTTCACCACCTCCGATGTCGCCCTCGCCGAGCAGGTCATCTCCGACGATGCCCGCATCGACGAGCTTGCCATCGCCCTCGATGAGCACACCATCGAGATCATCGCCCGCCAGTCACCCGTCGCCCGCGACCTGCGCCTCGTCGTGAGCGCGCTGCGCATCAGCTCCTCGCTCGAGCGCATGGGCGACCTTGCAGCGCACATCGCGGCGCTCGCTCGCTACCGCTTCCCCGGCGGTGTCGGCCCGAACACGCTTCGTCCGGTGTTCGCCGAGATGAGCCGCCTCGACGTGGCCGTCGCCCGTCAGCTCGTCGCCCTGCTCGACGCGGGCAACGACGAGGAGACCAACCGCATCGCCGACGAGATCAAGGCGAGCGACACGCAGATCGACGACCTGCACCGCAGCACGTTCGACGCGCTCCTGTCCGACGACATCCAGGCGCAGAGCGTCGAGGTCGTCGACGCGACGCTCGCGAGCCGCTACTTCGAGCGCTTCGCCGACCACGCGGTCTCGATCGCCCAGAAGGTGCAGTACCTGACCAGCGGCGAGTGGATGCAGGAGAAGGAGCCCTCCACTCCGGTCGCCCCGGTCACCCCCGGCGTCTAGGCGTCTCGGGTCCTCAAATCCGGGCGTGACAGCCCGGGGTTGAAGAACGGCCCAGCTCTGAGCAACAGCAGAACGTCAGAGCAACAGCAGAACGGCGGATGCTCCAGGAGATTCTCCTGGAGCATCC
>NZ_JADKSL010000033.1:0-25389 GCF_015351275.1 Pseudoclavibacter sp. VKM Ac-2867 | reverse complement strand
CGCGCGCTGCGCGCAGCGCGCAGCGCTGTGGGCGCGAGGGGTTCCGCGTCAGTCCGACCCGGGCGCGGGCTGGAGAGCCTCCGCGGCGGCCACGAGGTCGGGATGCCCCGCGAGTCCTCGGGCCCCGTGCATCGAGTACGTCGCCATCATGATCGCGACCGGCACGTGATCGCCGACGAGCATCAAGGGCTCCGCCCCCTCGAACTGCAGCACCAGCGACCGCTCACGCAACGACGGGTAGCTCGCGACGACCCCCGAATACCAGAACGACAGCCACCGTCCGCCCGCGAAGCAGATCAGTCGCTGGTTCGAGACCAGGACCCTCGCCGTCTGCCACTCTCGCCACTGCTCTGCGGCCTCTCGCTCAGCACTCGACCGGGCGGATGCGTTGCCGAGCGCGTTCACGGCAAGCCCCGCCGCGACGAAGGCCGGGCTGCCGAAGAAGAAGCCGGAGGTGGTGGAGTAGCTGACGTCTCGCCCGTAGTAGCGGGCGTAGGTCGCTGGCGCATCCTGGAAGAACACCTCGTTGGGCGAAGCGCGGAAGTCCCATACATCGACGGTCTGCGGGATGCGCTGCTCGAGCAGCTCATCTCGGAAGCGAAGCGCAGCCGTGAGCCGGTCGTGGGAGTAACGCTGCGCGTCGAGCTGCTCGCGCTCTCGGCTCGTGTACTTGCCGCGGCGGTGCCTGCTCTCGCGGCGATTCTCGGCGGCCCCTCGGAGTGCCGCGCGGCCAAGGCCGAAGAGGAGGAGGACCGCGAAGAGGATGCACGCCCAGAAGAGCAGTGAGAGGCCGAGTCCCGTGAAGGAGCGGCCGACCTCGTCGTCGGACGAGGGAGCTCCATCAACCCCGGAGAGCACCGGGGCGACGATGGCCGCGACGAGCGCGAACACGGCCCCGAGGACGAGCAGCGGCACGAGCCAGCACCCTCGCCGCTTCCACCGCTCGGCGTCGGCCCCATCGCCGTGCTTCCGCGCTGCCCAGCGTCGCTCGACGGCGTGCAGGAGGTCGACTCGGACGACGTACGTCGACAGGATCACCAGGGCGAGCAGCACGGCGGGAAGGAGCAGGAAGTACGCGAGCGTGGCGAAACCGAACGCGAGCCCGTCTGCCGACGGCGCCGCGTGGAGCCGTTCGAGCAATTGGGGTGCCGCACCGAGTCCGAATCCGACCAGGGCGACGAGCAGCCCAAGCCAGATGAAGCGACCTACCTGTGAGCCCCGTTTCGTCAGCATCCTGTCAACGTACGGCCGCCCACCGACGTTCGGCCAGGTCAGCTCTCCCCACTCGGTAGCAAAAGGGAAAGCAGCACCCGAGTCCGGATTCGAGGACGAGGCTCAGGCGGTGACGCTCACCTCGCCCGTCGCGGGCGCGTCGGCGACGACGCGCTTGCTGGCGCGGGCGCCGAGAGTCTCGCGGAACCACAGTGCGCCCGCGATCGCGAGGCAGACGATGAAGGCGCCGAGCGCACTCACGACGGGTACGAGCGCCTCGCTCGGCCCCGCCACGAACGGCATGAAGGCGACGACGAAGAACACGACGACGGCGATGGCCGGCGAGAAGAGCAGTGGCAGCGTCCAGGTCTTGAAGAGCGGCGTCTCGCGGAGCGCGATCCACCCGAATGTCGTCCCGACGGCGTAGACGGCGTAGGCGATGAGGCCGACGATGAACGCGAGGAGGACAAACGGCACGAGCGTGCCGAGGAAGAACTGGTAGGCGTCACGTCCGAACAGCACCATGACGTCTTCGCTCGCGACGGGCGTGGACGTGAGTCGGCGCACCGACAGGGCGATGACGCCGACGATGCCGAGCACGGCGACGACAGGCGCGGCGATGAGTGGCAGTATCCAGCGCAGGTGCTCCATGCCGCTCAAGATAAGCGTGGTTGCGGACCTGCGCGGCGAGCGACGCGCCCGAGTTACCCACCAGAGACCTCCCGGCTCCGCCTCCCTGCTGCCTCACCCCGGCGCTCCCCGCCGCTCTGCGCCGCTCCCCGGGCGTAGAAGAGTGAGCCAGATGCAGACTCCAGCGGACTGGAACCTGCATCTGGCTCACTCTTCTGGCAGTGAAACTGACGCTGATGCCAGCGCCAGCGCCAGCGCCAGACGCCCGACGCCAAGCGCCAAGCGCCCTACTCGATGGCCGCGGCGTGCGGCGTCGTGGACTGCACGTTCAGGGACTCGCCGTCGCTCGCCACGACGACGGAGATCGTGTCGCCGTCGCGGACCGTGCCCGCAAGGAGCGCCCTCGCGAGGCGGTCGTCGATCTCGCGCTGCATGAGTCGACGCAGCGGCCTGGCCCCGTAAATGGGGTCGTACCCGCGCTCGGCAAGCCAGGCCCTGGCGTCGTCGTCGACCTTGATCGTGAGGCGACGCTCGCCGAGCCTGCGCTGGAGCCGGTCGATGTACAGCGCCACGATCTGCGCCAGCTCATCCTGCGAGAGGGCGCTGAACACGACGATGTCGTCGAGTCGGTTCACGAACTCCGGCTTGAACGAGTGTCGGACGGCCGCCATGACGCTCTCCTCCCGGTCCTCAGGGGTGAGGAGCGGGTCGATGAGGTACTGGGAGCCGAGGTTCGAGGTGAGGATCAGGATGACGTTGCGGAAGTCGACCGTGCGCCCCTGGCCGTCGGTGAGACGCCCGTCGTCGAGCACCTGCAAGAGGATGTCGAAGACCTCGGGATGCGCTTTCTCGACCTCGTCGAACAGCACAACCGAGTACGGCCTGCGCCTGACGGCCTCGGTGAGCTGCCCGCCCTGTTCATAGCCGACGTACCCGGGAGGGGCGCCGACGAGCCGGGCGACGGAGTGCTTCTCCCCGTACTCGGACATGTCGATGCGGATCATGGCTTTCTCATCGTCGAAGAGCAGCTCGGCGAGCGCTCGCGCGAGCTCCGTCTTCCCGACTCCGGTGGGGCCAAGGAAGAGGAAGGACCCCGTAGGGCGGTCGGGGTCTGCGATGCCCGCGCGCGTGCGGCGGATCGCATCCGCGACCGTCGCCGCCGCCTTCTGCTGCCCGACGAGTCGCTTGCCGAGTTCGGCCTCGAGGTGGAGGAGTTTCTCCATCTCGCCCTGCAGCAGCCTGCCGACGGGGATGCCGGTCCATGCGGCCACTACCCCCGCGATGTCTTCGGCTGTGACGTGGTCGTTGACGAGCTTGGGCCCGCCGCCTTCCGTGGCCTCAGCCTCGTGCAGCTGCTTCTGGATGCCGGGGAGCTCCCCGTAGAGCAGCCGTGAGGCGAGCTCGAGGTTGCCCTCGCGCTGCGCTCGGTCGGCGCGCACGCGGATGTTGTCGAGTTCCTCTCGGAGCTCGCCGATTCGGTTGAGGGACGCCCGCTCGATGCTCCAGCGCTCCTTCAGCTCGCCGAGGCGCGCGTTCTTCGTGTCGAGGTCGGCGCGGAGTGTGGCGAGTCGCTGCCGAGAGGCGTCGTCGTGCTCCTTCTTGAGCGCGAGCTCCTCGAGGCGGAGACGGTCGACCTGTCGCTGAAGGGTGTCGACCTCCACCGGCGAGGAGTCGATCTCCATCCGCAGGCGCGAGGCCGCCTCGTCGATGAGGTCGATCGCCTTGTCCGGCAGCTTGCGGCCCGTGATGTAGCGGTTCGAGAGCGCGGCTGCGGCGACGAGCGCCTGGTCGGCGATCGACACCTTGTGGTGCGCTTCGTACCGTTCTTTCAGGCCGCGGAGGATGGCGATCGAGTCCTCGACGCTGGGCTCGCCGACGAACACCTGCTGGAAGCGTCGCTCGAGTGCCGCATCCGATTCGATGAACTGGCGGTACTCGTCGAGTGTTGTCGCGCCGATGAGGCGCAGCTCGCCACGAGCGAGCATGGGCTTCAGCATGTTCGCTGCCGAGATGCTCGACTCTCCGCCGCCAGCACCCATGAGGGTGTGGAGCTCGTCGATGAACGTGATGATGCGCCCGTCGGATTCGGTGATCTCCTTGAGGACGGCCTTGAGCCGCTCCTCGAAGTCGCCTCGGTACTTGGCGCCCGCGATGAGCGCCGACATGTCGAGGCTGACGAGCTCCTTGTCCTTGAGGGATTCGGCGACGTCGCCGGCGACGATGCGCTGGGCGAGGCCCTCGACGACCGAGGTCTTCCCGACGCCGGGCTCGCCGATGAGCACTGGGTTGTTCTTGGTGCGCCGGGTCAGCACCTGGCTGACGCGTCGGATCTCCGTGTCGCGGCCGATGACCGGGTCGAGCTTGCCCGAGCGGGCGATGTCGGTGAGGTTGATTCCGTACTGTTCGAGTGCGCTCTTGGCCTCTTCGTCTGGTGCCTGAGCGCCTTGCATGTTTGCCATGGGGCTCCTTCGTCAAAGTTGCTTCCGACTCTGATGGATGAAAAGTTGAGTCGATATGGCTCAAGTTTAAGTTCCGGAGCCCGCCATTACCACCCCGAGCTGGGTGACTCAGCCAACTCCCAGCGCAATTTCGACGCCTCCGCACCGCCTCTGACCAGGACTTCTCTCGACGTGGCAGAGTTCCTGTCATGCCAGAAGCACCCGGAGAGAGCCCACTTGACGCCGCCGGACTCCGCGTCGGCAGCGTCGAGCTGCTCGGCGAGCGGTTCTCGATCATCAAGGCCGGGTCGTCGGAGGCTGTGCGCGCCTCAGGATTCGGGAGCCCGAACTCGCTCGCCTACGCGGTCTTCGGCCGCCGATCCGAGCTCCTCGAGACGCAGGAGCTCGATGAAGCCGACGCCGCACTCGCCGCCGTCCGAGCCTTCGATGACGGCGACCCGTCGCTCCTCGAGGCCATCGACGTCCACCAGGACGGCACCGAGCTGCGCCGCGCCATGTGGAGGGCGGCCAGGCTCGTCGAACCCGGCACCCTCGCGAGTTACGGCGACGTCGCGACCATCGCCGGGCATCCGCGCGCCGCCCGCGCCGCCGCGAGCGCGTGCGGCGCCTGCCTCGTGGGCCTCTTCGTGCCCGTGCACCGCATCGTCCGCGCCAGCGGCAAGCTCGCGGGGCACGCCGACGACATCGCTGTCCGACAGGCGCTCATCGACCACGAACGGGCGATGGGGATGCGCGGCTGACGATCAGGAGAGCGCCGCGGTCGAGCTCCGCGCGTGCAGCACGGGGAGGACACGCGTGCGCTGCACCGGTCGACGGGGCCCTTCCTCGAGGCGCGACACCATCGTCTCGACGGCCAGCCGCCCGATGTGCTGCTTGGGAGGGCGCAGCGCCGTGATGGGCGGCTCGGCGTTCTGCGCCACCTCGTCGTCGTAGGCGATGACGGCAAGGTCGTCGGGGATCGACCAGCCGTGATCGCGGGCGTACTGCTGCACGAGCACCGCTTGAGGGTCGGAGTGGATGAGCAGGGCCGTCGCAGATGCCCGGCGACAATCGTCGAGCACTCGAGCGATGAACGCCTCCCTCGACTGCCCGTCCATGTCGTCGAGGTTCGCGTCGACGTCGACCACCGATTCGAGGCCGAGCTCCTTGACAGCACCGCTCCATCCCTGCCGGAGCTGCGCGGAGGTCGGGGAGCCGGTCGAGGTGAGGATGCCGACCCGGCGGTGCCCGAGCGATGCGAGATGGTCGGCGGCGAGGGAACCGCCGAAGACGTGGTCCGTGGTGACCCATTCGAGGCTCGTGAGCGCGGCGACGGAGGAGGCCTGGCGCTCAGCGAGCACGACCGGCACCGGGAGGGACTCCAGCCAGTGCAGCAGCGCCCGTCCGTCCGCACCGGCCGTCTCCGGTGCGGCGATGATGCCGTGCAGGCCGCCCGATTCGACGAGGGAGGAGATCTGCCTGCGCTGATCATCGACGGAGTAGCTGGCACCCCTGAGCACGAGCTGCACGCCGAGGTCAGTGGCCGCGGCCCGTGCGCCAACGATCACCTGCGGCCAGTAGTAACTCAGTGACGGGGTGACCATGCCGACCCTGAAGCGAATCGCGGTCGCCTGTGCGGCGACCGACGGCACCGAGGTATCCAGGCGACTCCGCAGCGTTGCGCCACCGTGGACTCGGGTGAGGAGACCGCGATCGGAGAGGTGCGTGATGTCGCGGCGGATCGTGAGCTCGGACACCTCGAGCTGCCGCGCGAGCGCGGCGACGCGGACGGACCCTGCCCGCCGCAGCTCGTTGAGGATCCGCTCTCGACGCAGGAGACCGAACGGCGGGATGTCGTCCACGGATCCGAGCGTACAGACATGTTCGCATCGCGTCGAGCTTGAACGGTTCTGTTCGTTTTGCTGGCCTTTTTGTCGACCCCGCTCCAAGATCAGCTCGGAAGCACACAGTCGTGCCCGCCGCGCACTCAACGAACGAGCCCGCGCGGACAGCGCACAGAACGGAGAGCGCACATGCCTCAGGACCATCGGCTCGGTCGAGTCACGAGCACGAGCAGGGTCCGCAGGCGGCGGATGAGTCTGGCGATCATCGCGGCCACGGCGGTGGCGATGATCGCACCGGTTCTCGTCGCCCCCACGTCAGCCCAAGCGGCGGGATCGGATCCTGTCTCGGTGACCGTGGACGGCGCAGACGTCGCGGCTGCCGCAGAGAACGTGAACGGCCTCACGTTCAAGGGCTTCGGCGTGCTCACCGCCAACTCGACGAGCGCTCTGCTCCTCGACTACAAGGCGCAGCATCCGGAGAAGTACTGGGAGCTGATCGAGACGCTGTTCGGGGGCGACCGCCCGATCATGAACACCATCAAGATCGAGATGGGCAACGACCGCAACACCTCCACCGGGCCGAACGCAGCCACGATGCGCTCTCGTGACGAGTACCCGAACGTGCAGCGCGAGCCAGGCTTCCAGCTCGCGGCCGACGCGCAGCTCGTCGCACACGGCGATGTGCACGTCAGCATCCTGCGCTGGAATCGACCAGCCTGGGCCACCACGCACGCCGCCCAGTACATCTGGTTCAAGAACACCGTGCTCGCCGCGTACCGCGAATACGGCATCATGGTCGACTCCATCAACCCAGACGCCAACGAGACGAGCAACCCCGAGGTCCAGCTCTACAAGGACTTCTCCGGCTGGCTCCGCGGCGACGACAAGGGCTACGAGAGCGCGAGTGCGGGCGACCCGAACAGCGGCTTCGCCTCGGATCAGGAACGGGACCTCTACCGATCCATCGAGACGGTCGCCGCCGACACGGTCGGGACTCCGCCGGTGTCCTTCGGCAACCAGATGACATCCCCGAGCGACTCCTCGCTGCGTGACGCCGTCGACATCGTGGGCTTCCACTACTCGAGCGCCGACGACAACGCCGGCAACCTCAAGAAGGTCGCCGAGGAGCTGGACAAGGAGGTCTGGAACTCGGAGGGCCAGTCCACGTTCTCCAACTCTGCCGACAGGCCGAACAACACCAACAGCGACGAGCGGGGCGGAACGGGCACCCAATTCGGTGGGCCGAACAGCGCACTCGAGATGGGCAACTGGGTCACGACCGGCTTCGACGAGTCCCGACGCACCCTCAACATCTTCCAGCCCGCGATCGGCTCGTTCTACGACGGGTTCCAGTACTCCTCCAAGGAGCTCGTGAGCGCGCGCGACCCGTGGTCGGGCTGGCTGTACTACGACGGTGGGCTGGCGATGATCGAGCAGTTCACCAAGTTCGCGAAGCTCGGCTGGGAGAACGACGACAACACCGCGGGAATCTGGCGGGCGATCCCGCAGGCATCCGACAGCGAGCTGGGGAAGGGCAATCCGCCGAGCGGTGCCCGCCTCGGTGGCGCATCCTTCACGACCCTGGCGGCGCCCGACGCCAGCGACTTCTCGACCGTCATCATCAACGACAGCAGCTTCACGAAGACGTACCGCATCACGGCCAAGGACATGGAGCTCGGGGCGGACCGCACGGCTGAGCTCTGGGAGACGCGCGCCGCGGATGACGGCCAGGCCTACAACGACAACTACCTCACCCCGATCGGCGAGATCTCGCCGGACGGAGACGGGCTCTACACCGTCGAGGTGAAGCCCTGGTCGTCGCTGACCCTCACCACCCTCGACCAGGCGACGGCGGCCGCCGACGGCACCCTCACACCCAGGGACGGCTACGCCAGCTCGCTGCCGACGTCCCCCGAATACACCGACCAGGACGGCGGCCGCGACGTTCTCGACACCGACCCGACCGGCACCCAGAACGGTGTCACCGATGACGAGGTCCTGTACGCCGACGACTTCGAGTACGCCGGCGCGGGCAACATCAGCGGCTATGACCCGGCCACCGGATCGCTGGTCGACTCCGGAGCGTCGTTCCTGGACAGCCGCGGCGCCAAGCAGAAGCCGAGCGGAACGCCAGCACTGCAGCCAGAAGACCAGGGCGTGACCCCGCGCTACACCAACGACACCAACGGCGCATTCGAATCGGTTGCCACAGCCGATGCGACCCATGGCCGCGTGCTCAGGCAGCAGGTGGGCCCTGGCATGGCCGGCGGCGCGTGGAACAGCGGCGACCCCAAGACGACGATCGGTGACGCCCGGTGGGCGAACTACACCGTCTCGACCGACGTGCTCTTCGAGGCAGAGGGAGCGCAGTACGCGACCATCGGCGCCAGAGAGCAGGGCGGCACGGCGAACGGGCAGAACGTCTCGGCAGCCGAGCTCAAGGTCGAGCCCACCGGCGCGTGGACCTTCAGCCGCTACGGCGCGACGCTCGCGAGCGGCACCGTGGCAGGCAACGCGGAAGTCGCGTTCAATGCTGGTGCCGGCGTCTGGAACAGCATCGCCGTGACCGTCGCCGGCGACACCTACACGGCCTCGATCAACGGCGTGCAGGTCGCGTCGCACACGGATGCCGCGCCGCAGTCCGCGGGGCGCATCCAACTCGGGTCCAGCTTCAACTTCGTGCAGTTCGACAACCTGCGGATCCAGACGCTGCCCGGATACACGCCCTACTACACGCAGATCATCGACGGGATGCACCAGAGCAGCTGGTCGAACACGTCGACCCCGGTTCTCGAGTTCGACGCCAGCTGGAGCCACGTCAACGGACAGGGCATGTTCGAGTGGCAGCGAACCGCATCCAAGAGCACGGCCAAGGGAGCCGCACTGAGCTACTCCTTCACCGGAACGGGCTTGGACATCATCGGCTCCAACCCCGGCACCGCGACGCTCGATGTCGAGGTGGACGGGATCCCCGTCGCGCTCGCAGCTCCAACCTGGAGCGCGGGCAGCGCCCGAACGACCTTCACGCTCCGCGGGCTCGAGAACGGCGCCCACACGGTGGTCATCAGGACTGCCAACGACAGCGCACTCAACGTCGACTCGGTCGCCACGATCAGTGCAGTCGCCGACTCCGCGCGCGTCGACACGGGAGCGCTCACCGAGGCCGTCTCCGCCGTCGCGCAGCTCGTCGAGGCAGACTACGGACCCCAGTCGTGGGCTCCGTTCGCTGCCGCACGGACGGCCGCGCAGACCGCGATCGCCGACCCGGTCGGGTACGGACTCGACGTCGAAGGCGCGACAGCGCTCGAACGGCGTCTCGCCTCCGCGGCAGATGCGCTCACACCCAAGGATGTGAGCGCCGACGTGACGGACCTCGGCTCCGTGGCCATCACGACCACCGAACGTGCCCTGCCCGGCACGCTCGTCCTCTCGGGCACCGAAGAAGACGTCATCTGGACAGCCGCATCGAACGCCAGCGCCACGACCACCGGCGAGCTTGCGAGCTTCGCCGCCAGCGGTCGAACCTCGGAGAAGACCGCAGCCGGCGTCTACCAGCGCTTCTCGGCGACGGTGCTCGTCGTGCCCGCCGATCTCGACTACTTCATCGACTCCGGCGCGAGTGGTTCGGGAGCAGGCTCCGCCCATGCGGCCGCGGCAGGCGTCTCGCCTGAGCTCCGCAACGAGACCGCCGACCAGAAGTGGGACGGCACCGCCGCGGGCAGCACGTGGGGGTACTCGACCGCAGCGACCACGCTCGCGAGCGGAACAGCCCAGGACTGGGGTTCCTCCTACATCGGCGCCGATTTCAACAAGCCGGTCACCTACCACCTGACCCTCCCCGCCGGTTCCTACAACGTCGTCGGGGTTCAGGCGCCCCGTGCGGGACTCACGACGAACCTCTCCGCGAAGCTCACGGCAAACGGCGAGACCGTCTCGAAGACGGCGACCTCGACAGGGTCGGCGACGCCGATCGCGCAGACGCTCACCCTCGATGAGGAAGCCGTCGTCGAGCTGGAGTTCGGCACCAACGGAACGAGCGGCTACAACGCACGACTCGCGCTCGTCTACGTGCAGACACTGCCCCGCGACCTCGGCGTGCAGGGTGTGCTCGACACCGACGATCCGCTCCCGAGCACGGTGAAGGTCGCCGACACCGAGCGTGCCGTCACGTGGGAGCCCGCAGCCCACGAACAGCCACGCACCGAATACGAGACGATCACGGCCAACGGACGCCTCGACGAAAGTGACGCACCGGTCGTCGCGCAGTTCGAGATCGTGCCACCCGGGCTGGTGTACTTCATCGACGCCGGAACGGACGGCGCCGCCTCGCCCCAGTACGCAGCGGTGTCAGCCGCCGTCGACGGATTGCGAAACGACAAGGTCGACCAGGTCTCCACATCCGCCACGCAATGGGGACACATCTCCGACGGCATGAAGCTGAAGACCGGGACCGATATCAAGGACAAGTACTCGACGGGGCTCTACCAGGACACAACCAAACTGAGCTACCGGCTTCCTCTCGAGGCGGGCACCTACACGCTGACCGGCGGCTTCACCGAGTGGTGGAACCTCAGCAGAACCATGTACCAGACCGTGTCGGTCAACGGCACGGAACTCGCGAAGGGGAGCATCCCCCTCTCCGGCTCAACGCCCAAGCTCTCCGCCAGCCTGACCTTCACGCTCTCGGAGGCGGCTACGGTCGACTACCTCGTGACCAACGAGGGCGCGGGCGGCGAGAAGCCGGTCATCTCCTGGCTGGCCGTCGCCGATGAGACGCTGCCGGGAACTCCGCAGAACGCCGTCGCGACGCAGGAGAGCGACACCTCCATCGCCGTCTCCTGGGACGACCTCGCCAACACCGGTGCGGGCTTCGCGGGCTACCGCGTCTACGAGGCAGGGGGATCGGAACCGGTGTGTGAAGCGACCGAGGCAAGCTGCACCGTCACCGGACTCGCTCCAGGTTCGACCCACTCCTACGAGGTGACCGGCATCAACGCCTCCGGAGAGAGCCCCCGCTCGGCGGCGACCACACCCGTGACGCTGCCGGAAGCCCCAACGGACGACGGCGCGACGACGGCACCGGGAAAGGGAGTGCTCTCCTCCAACGACGGCTGGAACACCGGTCTCCGTGACGGCGAGTTCCAGCTGACGATGAACCTGTGGTGGGGCGAGAACGGCTCCAGCTTCCGGCTCTACCAGGACGGCCAGCTGGTCAGCACGACACCGCTCAGCACGAACTCGCCTGCGGCACAGTCAGCCGTCGTCGACATCGCCGGCCTGGCGAACGGAACCTACGTCTTCACCGGCGAGCTGGTGAATTCGAAGGGAACGACCGCTACGGAGTCGCTCACGGTGACCGTGACGAACGCCTCCCCTGGCGCTCCGTCCCTCTCGTCAGACAACTGGGACGGCGACGGCACCTACACCGTCACCGCGAACCTCTGGTGGGGCACGAACGCCACCGCCTACCGCTTCCTCGAGAACGGGGTCGAGGTCGGCAGCGGCGAGCTCACCGCTGCGAGCCCCGCCGCCCAGAAGGCGACGCTGCAGGTCGAGGGCAAGGCGCCGGGGCAGTACGCCTACACGGTCGAGTTCATCAACGCCGCAGGCACCACCGTGAGCACGACCCACGAAGTCTCGGTCACGAAGTAGCTGCACGCGCTGAGCGGGCGCCGCGTCGAACACGAACGCGGCGCCCGCACAGCTGTGCCCGCTGGGCCCGCCGCCGAAGCGCTTGCCGAGGGCACCACCCAGTTACCGGCCACGCCCATTCGATAGCGTCGCCGTCGACCCAGAAGCCGGCAGCGCCTGCCGAAACGCGACGCGACAACGGGGGCCTCGATGCCGAAGAACCGCAACCGCAAGGGAGCACTCGCAGTCCTCGCGAGCATTCTCCTGCTCATCGGCGTCGTGACCACCGCTGCACTGCTCGGCCTCCCGACCGGCTGGGTGATCTTCATCGCCATCGCTGGTCTCCCGCTCGTCCTGGTGCTTGCCGCACTTTTCGGGCTTCGCTGGGGAGACGCCAGGATGGCCAAGGCTGGGCCCGGCGTCCTGACGGCCCTCGGCCCGGGAGAGATCCACGAAGTGGACATTGCTGAGACGTCCGTCACGAAACTCAGCTGGCGTGCCGCCGTGCAGCATCTCCCCGCCCAGCTGCCGCCGGCACGCATCCGCACCCTGGTGCTCGCGGGAATCGTCGGCGCAGTCGCGGGCGTGTGGTTGACCGTGATGCTCGCCGAGGCCCCCGAACCGTGGCAGACGACCCTCGGGGCAGCGCTCCTCGGTGTGACCGGTTCGCTGGCCCTCTGCCTCGCACTGCTCCTCGCCTGGCTGTTCATGGCTCACCGAGACACACCACTTGATCAGAGCGCGCGCAGGCTCCTGGAGCAATCGATCAACCCCGCGAACGATCGCATCCGCATCAACATCGCGAGGGTCGATGAGCTGCAGGAGGCGATAGATCGACGACGCATGGTCACCCCGCTGCTCCTGCCCATCGCAGCCGGCACGACGATAGCCTTCTTCACCGCTGCCGCCGCCGAGCTCGTCCTCTCGGGCGGCGAGCAGTTCCCCCGCCTGGCATCAGTCGCGTCACTGCCGATCCTGCTCTGGATGGGCCCCACGGTTCTCGGCAGAGTCGAGCAGATCGCCCTGGCATTGGAGAAGCTCCGCGCGTCCGACCAGGCCGGCTGAGTCCCAGCCGCTATGCCGAGTCGCGCCTCGAGCCAGGTTCGGCCGCGGCGGCCCGGATGAGGCCCGACGCCACCCGCCGTGCCGTGGCAGTCGAGTACCGCTCATCGCGCAGACGCATCGCGAGGTAGCCCGTGACGAGCAGCAGCACCTCCTCGGCGAGAGACGCTGGCTCGTCGAACGGGCTCGCGAGGTGCGTGAGCCGCGACCGCAGCGACTCGGTGTCCGTCTGCACCGCGGCGCGTACCTCGGCGGGGGCGTCAGCATACTCGGCGGAAGCCCCGAGGAAGGCGCACCATCGAGAGCCGAGCGGCTGCTGCCGGAACGCGTCCAGGGCATCGAAGACGGCGAGCAGCCGCTGCTCGTCGCCGCGATGCTCGGCGATCTCCGCATCCCACAGCTCTATCCAGGCACGGTGCCGACGTTCGAGAGCCGCCGCCACGAGGGCCTCCTTGCTGGCGTAGCCGCGATAGAGCGTGGCGGCAGAGACTCCTGCGCGGTCGATCACGGCGTCGATCGGCGTCGCGTGGATGCCTGCCGTGAAGAACAGCTCGTCCGCGGCATCGAGGAGCTTGGTCTCGGTGCTGGAGCGGATTGCCATGCCAACACTCTAGAGTCGTAAATATGAAACGATCGTTTTCGTTACGGGATCGCCGCCCACTCCTGCTGGTCACCTCGGGGACCGCCCTGATCGCCGCCACCTACGGACTCGTCCGCCTCGCCTACGGACTCTTCCTGCCCGACGTCCAGGCAGAGCTGTCCCTGAGCGCATCCACCGCCGGACTCATCTCGAGCGGCGCCTCCGCCGCCTACTGCGCTGCCGCGCTCGCCAGCTTCCTGCTGGCGGCCCGCGCACCACGCCTCTTCGCTGCCCTCGCGACCCTGACCGCCGCCGGCGGCGCGCTCGGCATGGCCCTCGCCGCCGACGGCACCGGCTTCGCGGTCGCAGCGATCCTCGCGTCGAGCGGAGCCGGCTTCGCGTCACCCGCGCTGGTCGAGCTGCTGCACAGGACTATCCAGAAGGAGGACGCGGGACGGATGCAGGGCGTCGTCAACGCGGGCACGGGCCCCGGCCTCGTCGCAGCCGGCCTCCTCGCGCTCGTCCTGCTGCCCGACTGGCGACTCGCCTGGACGCTCGCCGCGGGGGCCAGCATCGTGGCCGGCGGCCTGGTCATCGCCTCGACCTGGCGAGGCACCACCGCCACCACCACGCGACCGGATGCTGCGCCTCGCCTCGCCTCCGTTCCGCCGCGCTCCTGGTTTCGCCAGCACCTGCCCGTCATCGCCGCGGCGCTCCTCCTCGGAGCAGGCTCAGCCGCCGTCTGGACATTCGGGCGCACCGCGCTCGTCGGCGCGGGCGCGAGTCAGGAGCTCTCCGCGGGGGCCTGGATCGCGCTCGGCGTGGGAGGAGCAGCGGTCATCGCCTCAGCTGGCAGGCTCCAGAAGCTGAGCTCTCGACGGGCCTGGCTCATGACCAGCCTGCCCGTCGCCGCGGCGACGGTCCTGCTCGGCACGTCCGCGGGGGCCTGGCCACTCGCGTTCGCCGCCTGCATCGCCTTCGGCTGGGGGTACACGGCCGGCACCGGCGTGCTCATCTGGTGGACGACCCGACTCGATCCCACCCGCGCACCGGCAGGAACCGCGCTGCTGTTCGTCGTCCTCGTCCTCGGTCAGGCGCTCGGCTCGGCAGTTGTCGGGCAGGCCATCGAGCGCGTGGGCATCCCGGGCAGCTTCGTGGCATCCGCCCTGTTCGTCGTGGTCGGCGTCCTCGCCGCCTCGAAGAAGCCAGCGGGGGGCTCTCCGGGGCGCGCCTCGGACGCGCCTCCCACGCAGGTCAGTCGTACTGCAGACGCAGCCGCAGCCGCTCGCCGACCTCGAACTGCGCATCCACGAGCTTGAGCGGATCGAGCTGCAGGTCACGGAGGTCGATCGGGTCCTTGAGCTCCTCGCGGATCTGACTGCGGACCGCGAGCAGCAGCAGGCCGATGAGCGGATTGCGGCTCGTGAGGCGCGGGTTGATGAACTGGAGCTTCAGGTCGTCGCCGAGCTGCGCCTCCGTCGTGAACAGCAGGCTCGCGCGCAGGAAGCCCCGCCGGACCTTGCCGGACGCGTGCAGGTGCACGCCCCGAGGTCCGGCCTGCGTGAGCTCGAGGTCGACATCGGACAGGTGGATGCCCTGACTCTCCCCCGACTCCGTGACGATGGACACGAGCGCATCCACCACCTCCCGCTGCCTCGCGGAGATGTCGACCAGCAGCGTGTCGACGGGGAAGACCGTCGCGGCCTCACCACCCGCCGTGCCCTGCCTCAACGCCAGCGCCAGCTGGCTGCGATCGTCCTCCGCCCAGTCGACATGCACCCCGGCGGCAGTGATCGACGCCTCGACTTCGGCGCCCTGGATGCGAACCGGCAGCCCCCGCACTCGCACCTCGGCGACGCGGGCGTCGGTCCTCGCGACCTCGGTGCCGAACTCGGGGAGATCCGGGAGCGGCGGCGCCTCCTCGACCGTGGCGTCGAAGGTGACCTCGACGCCCGTGAGATCGATGTCGATGCCGAGGAGGTCACCGGCGAGCGGATGCGCGGTGACACGCGCCAGGTCAAGGCCGCGCACGTCCATGGTGTTGTCCGCGTCGAAGATCGGCGGCACCACCTCGCGTACGAAGCGCTCCAGCACTTGGGAGACCGCCTCAGGCGTCGTCGGCCGCGGGGCCGTTGCAATGACCAGCGCCTCGGGTCCGACCTCGGAGGATGCGTCGCCTTCTGGGCCCTGCTGAGGAGTCTCCATGCCCTCAACCCTACGGGCGAGCGGGTGCGCGACCCTGGCTGCGGGCCAACACCAAGTAGGATCGATCCTCGACGCGACCCAAGCGGACGCGACAGTTCACTCCGGCTCGACGAGCCCGAGCACCAATTTCGAGAGAAACGCAGCTATGGACAGCAAATTGATCGCGTGGAACGGCGACGTGCAGCCAGAAGCCGTCGAGATCCTCACGGGAGACGGCGGACTCGTCGTCGTCCCGACGAAGGTCGGCTACATCATCATGACCTCCGACAAGGAGGGACTCGAGCGGAAGTTCGAGGCGAAGGAGCGCAACCGCAACAAGCCTGGCGTCGTGCTGTGCGGCTCCCTCGAGCAGCTGCGCGAGCTCGCGCAGCTCACGCCGGAGATCGACGCGTTCTACGAGCGCCACTGGAACGACGACATCCTCCTCGGCTGCATCCTCCCGTGGAAGGAAGAGGCTGTCGCGGCCCTTCCCGACGACGGCACGAAGGAGCTCATGATGGACGGGCGCGGCACGAGCTGCTTCGTCATCAAGTTCGGCGTCCCCGGCGAGAAGCTCGCGAAGGAGCTGTACGAGAAGCACGGACGCTTCGCGTTCGCGAGTTCCGCGAACCCGTCTGGCAAGGGCAACCGTGGACTCGTCGAGGGCATCGGCGAGCGCATCCACGACCGCGCCGACCTCATCATCGAGGCGAACGACTACGTCGCATCCATTCAGCCTGAGGCCACCACGGAGACGCGCCACGAGCAGGGCGTCATGATCTCGATGGTCGACGCCGACGGCACGCTCATCCCCGAGCAGGGCGGCCAGCGTTCCATCTCGCCGGCTCCCGTCGTGATCCGCAAGGGCCTCGACATCAACCGCATCATGGCGATCCTCGCTGAGTCGTTCAACAGCTGGGACTTCCGCCAGGGCGAGTACTACTGATTCCGGCTCGCACCGGGGGCTGAGCGCCTCTTGTGCGTACGGCAGATTCACGACGTGATTTGTCGGACGGGCTCGCTACGCTTTCTGCGTGCGAGCCCGTTCTTCGTCTGCTGACCTTACCCGCCTCATCGCGTCGCGGCCCATCTCGCGTGGGCGCCTGCGTCGCGTGCTGAACGCGCCTCCCACGGCCGCGACGACGCGGGAGTGGTGGGGTGCGTTGTCGGAGGCCGAGCGTGCGCGTCTCCTGAAGCAGGTTCCGCTGCTGGTCGGCAACCTCGATGGCATCCCATGGTCGGTCCGTGTGCGGGCCAACCGGGAGTCGCTCGGGCGTGCGATCAGTGCGTTGGAGTCGGGTGCTTCCATCGAGCGTGCGCTTGGCAGTGCGAGTGCGTTCGCCGGTGGTGAGATCAAGAGCATTCTGGCGGATGCGAGCCGTGGGGAGCTGCGCGACCGCGAGCGGCTTGTGCACCAGCTGCGGGAGCTGCACGGGGGTCGTGGCTTCGTCGACCGCGGCGGGAAGCCGCGCTTCGTGCTCGCGTTCGATCCCGAGCGGGACTCGATCGTCGAGTACGTGGGGGCGGCGATCTCGGAGTCGGAGGACCCGTTCGCGTCGCCGTTCGCAGAGGGGGTCACATCGGTGGGGGTGTTCGTGCCAGGCAACGAGTCGCGGCTGCTCGACTTCGAGGGCAAGGCGCACACCATGTCGGAGCTCATCACGCTGGCGCCTGCGGGCACGGCCGGGCTCGTCGTGTGGCAGGGCGGGCGGTTCCCACGCGGCCCGTTGGCGTTGTCGGCGGCGATGGCGGATGGGCTTGCGCGCAAGCTGGGTGGGTTCGTGAACGCGATCCCGCGTGACGGGCGGGTGGAGCTGACGACGTTCGGGTTCAGTTTCGGCGGCGGCGTGACGGGGCGGGCGATGGCGCTCGGGATGCGGGTCGACCGGGTCGTGCACGTGTCGAGTGCTGGGCTGGGGCACGGCGTGGCGTCGCTCGACGATCTGCCCGTGACGGCTCGCGTGCCGCACTACTCGCTGCTCGCTCCCGTCGATCCTTCCGTCGGCCCGATCCTGGGCATCAACGTGCATCTGCCGTTCCTGGGGCGGGTCGGCCATTTCGGGCATGGCGTCGATCCGGCGCATGCGCCCGGGGTGGTTCGCTTGGAGACGGGGGTGCTCGGCGCGGCGCAGGGGAAGCGCGCTGCGGGGGCGGCCCTGTCGCTCGGTGACGTGCTGACGGGGCACTCGGCGGTTCTGGAGCAGTGGGGCACGACGGCGAAGCACAACATGGGGGCGGTTCTCATGGGTGGTGGCGCTGAAGTCGAGTTGGCGGCCGACGGTGGCGTGCTCGGCCGCATCGCGCAGCGTCTTGTCGTGCCGTATGTACCGTTCCTGCGGGTACGCGAACCGGAGCTGCGCAGCGTCGCCTGACCGGATGCCGTGCCGGAAGTCAGCGTTCGTAGCGTTCGTGCTGCGGGGGTGCCTGCTGCGTGCGTGCGCGGGTGGATGTGTGCGACGGGGATAGGTCGGCGAGTGGGCCGGTGGTGTGGCCGAGCGCTGTGGCGAGCTCGGTGGTGAGGCGCGGGGTCTGTGCGCGGTGCTCGACCGCGCCCGTTTGAGGGGGCCACTCGTTGTGACCGATGGCTTCTCGTGCTGCGCTGGTTCGGGCGCCGAGGGCCGCGAGTCTTGCCGATGCCTCCGCGTGGGCGGGGCTCTGCATGCTGTGGGCGCGGGCTGCAATGTGGGTTGCGTCGGTTCGGAGGTCGTCGATGGTGGCGAGCACGTCGCTGCCGAGGTCGGCTTGTTGGAGCACGAAGTTCGCGTCTCGGTCGAGTGTCGCGAGCCAGGTGTTCGCATCTCTCGGGGTGAGGCTGTGGAGGTTGCGTCCGGCGATGACGGCGGCTCGGGCGTCGGCGCCGTCGCGCGTGCCGGCTGTGCTCGCGGCCTTCGTGTCGATGTCGGCGGCGTGGAGGGTGCGGCCGGCGCGGTCGACGACGAGCACCCGGTCGACGTGCCCCTCGGCGATGACTCGTTCGAGCGACTTCGGCATCTGCTCGGCAGCGACGTCGTGGAACGCTTGTGGGGTCCACCTGCCGGCCCCTTGGTCGCGGACCTGTTCCGCGTAGCGCGAGAGCACGCCGAGCCGCGAGACCGCTTCGGGCACGGCAAGAGCGCGCACCTCGACGCGGTAGCCGGCATCGCGGAACTCCTTGGCTGTCGCGACAACGGCGTCCGGCTGTCGGAACGTCGTCTCGAACACCACGGATGCCTGACGTTCCCGCAGGTAGTCGCTCGACATGCGCGCCCACGCGCCAGCAGCCTGCGCCGTCACCTCCGGCATGCGAAGCGGGTCCTCCCGCATGACGCGGGCGAAATCAGGGTGGAACTGCCGAAAGTCGTCCCCCATCACGGCCATAGACCCCTCGTGGGCGCGCTCTGCTAATGCAACGGTTCGAGTCTTGCCAGCTCCCGGCTGGGCGGCAACCAGGATCAATGTCGGGTCCACGTTCCGCGGCGCGACTTCCAGCTTGTCCCGGATAGAGCGTTCGAAGATCTCGGTGAGGTCTCCACGGCCCAGCTCCGAGCGAAACATCAGAGCTCCTCGGCCCTGAAGCGAGCAACGAAGTCAGCTCGAGCGCTCTGCACCGCTCCGAGGGAGCTCGGATCCACGGCGCGAGACTCACGCCAGACCTGGTGGTTGAGGGCGAGCCACTTTTCCTTGTCGGCTTCGCTCTCGGCGAGGTGCCATCGCTCCATATACAGCCCACCGAGCCGGTTCGCGGCTTCGCGCATGGCGTCGTAGATCATCGGGTCGTAGTCGTCGATGGGCTCGTCGCTGGGCATGTCGGTCATGTTCGTCCTCTCGTGGTGCGTTTCTTGCAAGGCCCCATCACCGTCGCGCTCACCCGGCGCCCCGGAGTGCCCTGTCGCCGCCGCGCCCGCCGCCGACGATGCTCGCCTCTGCTCGGTGCCGCTCCAACAGTTCGTTCCGCTTCCGGACAACGCTCACGTTCGACTGGGCATCGACACCCGCGACCTCCTCGCGGAGTTCGGCGAGCTTTCCCAGCCACCGCCTGGACTCGAGGTCGCTGCGGGCACGCGCTGCTCGCGCGGCGTAGAACACGGCAAGCCTGCCGCCCGCATCCAGCAGCAGGTCGTACACCTCAGGTGAGTAGCCTCCCGCGCTCGGCACCCCTCGCGGGTCGCCGGGCGAACTGTCGAACGTCGTGGTGCGCGGCACGTGCATCCTCCCGATTGCGTACTCGCGAACCTACTCGCGGCGCGACGCCCGGAACAGTTGGGGAACATATCTGTGGAGAACGGCAGCTCCGCCTGCGCACCGCGGTCGACTCCGGCAGCCGGCAGTGCCCCCTAGGCGAGGATGCGCTGCACGGCACGCACGGGAATCCTGAGCCAGGCAGGCCGCTGAGATGCCTCGTAGATCACTTCGTACAGCGCCTTGTCGAGCTCGAAGACCCTGATGAGCGCGGCCGACTCCGCAGCGCTCAGCGGCAGCGGGCTCGACTGATCCCCCTGCGAGAACGAACCAGCCCCACCTCTCGCGCCGCGCGCATCGCTGGCATCGTGCGAGTCACGCGCCTGCCGGTGCGCGGCCCGGCCGTCGAGCGTGATCGCGCCCGTATGACGTCCGATTCGCTCTTCGCCACTCACGGCCGCCGCGTAGCCGTTGAGGAACGATTGACGCGCACGGGCGGCCCAGTCACCGGCGACATCCCGCCCAGTCGTCATCTCCAGCGACCCGGCGACGTAATCGAATGATCGAAGGATGCCCGCGATGTCACGCTGCGGGGCATCCGCCGTATTGCGCTGCTCGATGCTGCGCAGCGGCTCGCCCTCGAAGTCGAGGAACACCCAGCCGCTGCCCTCCACGGCAAGTACCTGACCCAAGTGCAGGTCGCCGTGCACCCGCTGCAGCGTTGGCCAGTGCATCTCGGCGGCGTGCGCGTAGACCTCCTCCGCCGCACCCCGCAGGCGCTCGAGGGCCGGGGCGACGGCGATGGCCGCATCCAGGCGCTGTCGCATGGCATCGACCTCGGCCTGCACCTTCGGGGCGCTCGCCTCGACGCTCGGCAGCACCTCGCGAAGTGTGCGGTGCACCTCCGCGGTCGCCTCGCCGAGCGTGTACGCGGCATCACCGAAGTCGTCGCCCGTCTCGGCGGCGCGCAGCGCCACCCGCCACGCATCCTCGACGCCGGGGAGGAACTCCTGCGCGAACACGAAGTTGCCGGAGGCGCGTCCGCTGCTCACGCGCGGGTCGGGCCAGTAGCCCGAAAGGTGGCCGATGGCGGGCGGCACACGCACGGAACCTGCCGCGGCGAGCGCCGACTGGAGTGTCACCTCCGGGTTCTCGCCATCGTGCAGCATGCGGAAGACCTTGAGGATGAGAGGCGCAGCGGCACTCCCATCTGGCATGCGCATCTCGCAGATGATCGACGAGTTCGACTGCTCGCCAGACAGCACCCGACTCGTCACGAAGCTGCCGAGCACCGCGCCGGGCATCGGCAGTCCGTACGCAGCGATATCCCTCCGCCCACCGGCCCCCGCCGCGTGCCCCTCGCGCTCGAGCAGCGCAAGGAGCGCCCGAGCGAACGCGATGTCGTGCGGACCATCGACGACGGCGCTCACACGTCCGACTGCGTTGCTGATCGACCCGATGTACCCGAGTGCGGGAACACGCGCATCCACCTCGCGGAGCACGATCGGCACCTGGTACACGACCGGGACGTCGCCGGAGGAATCGAGGATGCACGGCACCGTGACGAGATGCACCCCGGCCTCCCCGTTCGGGTTGGCGAGCACGTAGCTACCGAGGTGCGTGAGCTGCGGCGTCTGACCCTCACCGCCCGAGTACCAGCGCTGCTTCGGCATCCAGTCGCGAAGCATGTGGATGAGATCGGTCATTGCGCCTCCGGTTCAGTTCCCCAGCCTACCGACCGGATGCCCGCCCGGAGGCGCGAATCCGCCACTTTTCGTCCCGATCAGCCGCGCCTGCGACTGAGCACCACCGTGAACTTGGCACCGCGCGAGATCTGCGTGCTGGGGCCGACGATTCGCTCGAGCGCCGCACGGTGGGCCAGACCCGAGTTGAACACCGTGAGCATGCAGGCGCCGGGCCTCAGCATGCGCGCGGCCTGCTCGAACAGCGGATGCGCCATGTCCTCGACCACCTCGTGCCGGTCGTGGAACGGCGGGTTGAGGAGGAGCACGTCCACGGAACCGGTCTCGATGCTCGACCCCGCGTCTTCGCGGCGCACCTCGACCCTGTCTTCGACGCCCGCAATGCGCACCGTCTCGCGAGCGGAGGACACGGCAGCCCAGGATCGATCGCTCGCGATCACCTCGAGCTCCGGTCGCAGCCTCGCGACCGCGACGGCGAGCACGCCCGTGCCGCAGCCGAGGTCGACGGCGAGGCCCGCCTGCGGGAGCTCGTCCGCGGGAAGGTCCTGCAGGGCCGAGAGCAGCTCGCGCGTGCCTAGATCGAGGCGCGGGCCCGCGAACGCGCCACCGTGGCTCGCGATCGAGAAGCCCAGCTCATCTGAGCTCTGCACGATCGGATACGCCGACGCCGCGCCTCTCAGCTCCGGCTTCGGGGCGCTCGCGTGCAGCACCCTCGACTTCTGCCTGCCGAGGCTCGCCGTCACACTCTCGAACGAACGCTCGAGGGTCTCGTTCATTCCGCGGCTCATGTGCTTGATGCGTCCGCCAGCGACGATCCGCACCTCTGGATGCGCGTGCGCCGCGACGAGGCGCGCGATCTCATCGAGTTCCGCGAGCGACTTCGGCAGGCGCAGCAGCACGAGGCGAACGCCGTCGAACAGCCCCGGCTCCAAGCCGAAACGAACGGCCTTGAGCGAACGGAAGCTCGCCCGCACTGCATCGTCGCTCGCCCGCTCCTCCGAGACGGCGTCGTGGAAGGTGCGGACCGTGTCCAGGTCGAAGCGCTCCGCGGCCGCGACGGCCAGCGCACCCGTGGCGTCGCCGACAACCGCGAGCGGCGCATCCACCACACCCAGCTCGGCGGCTTCATCGAGGATGAGCCGGTCGACGGGGTCGGGCTCCGTGACACCGGAAGCGGCGGCACTCAACAGGGAATCCGGCATGCCTAGGCGATGGTGTCGATGAGGGGCTCGGCCTCTTCACCGGTGATGTAGCGACGGCCAGAGACCTCGGCGACCGTGATCGCCACGTACTCGTTCTTGGGTGCCGCGATGAGCGGGCGCACGCCGAGCTCCTCCGCCTTCTCGAGCTCCGCCTCGGTGCTCAGCACCCGGGCTCCCCCGCGTGCCACGAGGCTCGTCGCGAATCCGTCTCCCAGGGCGTCCGACTGGAACACGACCTCCTTGGCGATGGATGCCCCTGCGAGCTTGAAGCCGGGCGCCGACTTGAAGACGATCTCACCATCGCGCTCGCTGAACACGACGTTGATCGGATAGATCTCCACACGGCCGTTCACGGCGAACGCGATGCGACCGAACGTCGTCGCGCGCAGTAGAGCGCGGCTTTCCTCGTCGCTCAGGACGGTGATCAGTTGCTCGTCTTCCATGCGTCCATCATGGCCTGATCGACGCCCCGTCGCCTGACCGATTCTCGTCGCCGAGCACGAATCGACATCTGGGAGTCGAGATACGACGCGAGCGGTGCGAAACTTGAGGCATCCCCCGAGCGACGTCCGCTCGATCCGACACGGAGGTCATCCAATGGGCTACGGCAGCGGCATCGCACTCATCGTCATCGGCGCCATCCTGGCGTTTGCCATCAACATCGACCTCGACGGCTTCGTCGATCTCAAGACCATCGGCTACATCCTCATGGGTGCTGGCGTCGTCGTGTTCATCCTGAGCCTCGTCACGGCGCTGCGCCGCAAGCAGTCGACGTCGACGACCCGGAAGGTCATCGACCCCAACACGGGCCAGGAAGTCATCGAGCGCACGAACCGCAGCAACTGACCTGAACGGTCAGCGCTGAGCTCGGCACCCGCTGCGCTCAGGCGGAGACGAAGAACAGGCGCTTGTTGGCGAACTCGCCGATGCCGATGGGGCCCATCTCGCGTCCGAAGCCCGAGTTCTTGACCCCGCCGAACGGCAGCTCTGCCGCCTCCGCCGCGATCGTGTTGACGTGCGCCATGCCCACCTCGAGACGCTGCGCGATACGGGTCGCGCGCGCTTCGTCGGTCGAGAAGACCGAGCCACCGAGACCAAGCGCGCAGTCGTTCGCGAGATCGAGCGCCTCCTCGTCACTCGAAACTCGGTAGACCGTCGCGACGGGACCGAAGAGCTCGACGCCGTACGACTCGGAGTCGCGTGGGACACCGGTGAGCACGGCCGGCGAGTAGTGGGCTCCCGGGCCATCGGACAGCACTCCGCCGATCTCAAGCGTCGCGCCCTCCGCGACCGCCTTCTGCACCTGAGCATCGACGGTCTCGGCCGCCGTTCGGCTGGACATCGGCGCGAACTGGCCCTCGGCCATCTCGAGCTGGTCGCCGGGGACGAGTCCCGTCGCGAGCTTCTTCAGCTCCTCGACGAACTCGTCGTAGATGTCGTCCATGACGATGAGACGCTTGTTCGAGTTGCAGACCTGGCCCACGTTGTAGACGCGGAAGTCCCACGCCTGCTTCGCGACAGCCGCGACGTCATCCGAGTCGAGCACGATCATGGGGTCGATGCCGCCGAGCTCGAGCACGCACTTCTTCAGGTTCCGGCCCGCCTGCGCCCCGATGATCGCCCCAGCACGTTCGGAGCCCGTGAGCGAGATTCCCTGCACGCGGGAGTCGGCGATGAGCGTCGCGATCTGATCGTGCGACGCGAAGACGTTCTGGTAGCCGCCGACCGGGACGCCAGCCTGCTCCATGATCTCCTGGATGGTCAGGGCCGACCGCGCGCAGATGTCCGCGTGCTTGAGCAGGATGGTGTTGCCCAGCACGAGGTTCGGTGCCGCGAAGCGCGCCACCTGGTAGTAGGGGAAGTTCCACGGCATGACGCCGAGCAGGGTGCCGACCGGACGATGCTCGATGAACGCCTTGCCGGGGATGGTGCTTGGGATCTCGGCGTCGGTGATGAGGCTCGGGCCGTGCACGCCGTAGTAGTCGGTGATCGACGCAGCGAACTCGACCTCGTCGATCGACTCCTGCACGGACTTGCCCATCTCGACGGCGATGAGGTGGGCGAGCTCGTCCTTGCGCTCGAGGAAGATCTCGGCGACGCGTCGCACGACGGCGGCCCGCTCCTGCACGCTGCGCTCACGCCATTCCCGGTAGACGGTGTCGGCGCTCGTGACGGCCTGCTCGATCTCCGCATCCGTCGCGTCGTCGAACCTCTCGATGATCTCGCCGGTCGCGGGATTCTGCACTCGGTACTCGGACATTTCGCTCCTCGGTCGCACGGTTCGTCGGTGCCAGTCTGTCGCAAAACCCGATGCCAGTTTGGTCGAATACCGGCACGCGGCTCTACAAAGCCGCCATTCGAACGTCGGTGGCCGTCCGTAGGCTGACCATGCTTTCAGCCCGAACCAGCCCGCACCCCGAGGAGTATCACGTGGACTCTGCCCTTCCCACGATCCAGCACTGGATCGATGGCGCCCCCTCGACCTCGACGCCTGCGCGCACCTCGCCCGTCTTCAACCCCGCCCTTGGCGTCGCCACCAAGCAGGTCGCGCTCGCCGAGCAGGCGGAGATCGACGCGGCGGTAGCGGCGGCGAAGGCGGCGTTCCCTGCGTGGTCGAACGCCTCCGTCGCGAAGCGCCAAGGGGTGCTGTTCCGCTTCCGTGAGCTGCTGAACGAGCGGAAGCTCGAGCTCGCGCGCATCATCACCTCCGAGCACGGCAAGGTCGTCTCCGACGCCGCCGGCGAG
>NZ_JADKSL010000032.1:0-25621 GCF_015351275.1 Pseudoclavibacter sp. VKM Ac-2867 | reverse complement strand
GCCCGAACCGGGCACGCCCCCGGGCGCTCAGTAGCTGCGCAGGAAGTCTCCGAGCACCTTGCGCCCGAAGACCAGCGACTCGAGCGGCACGCGCTCGTCGACGCCGTGGAACATCGCCGGGAAGTCGATGCCCTCCGGGAGTCGGAGCGGGGCGAAGCCGTAGCCCTCGATGCCGAGCGTCGCGAGCGCCTTGTTGTCGGTCCCGCCGGAGAGGAAGTACGGCACGACGACGGCCTCGGGGTCGTGCCGCTGCAGGGCCGCCGTCGCCGCGTCGACGATCGGCCCCGAGACGGGAGCCTGCGTGCCGATGCCTCGGAACACGGTCTCGATCTCGATGTCGTCGCCGACGATCGCCTGGATCTCCGCGAGGAGCTCGTCCTCGGCTCCGGGGAAGGGCCGCGCGTCGATGGCGACGCTCGCCGACTCGGGGATGACGTTGTGCTTGTAGCCGGCGTTCAGCATCGTGGGGTTCGTCGTCGAACGGAGGCTGGCCGTGAGGAACCCAGACGCGCTGCCGGTCGCGAGGACGATGGCGCCAGGCGTGGTCTCCTGGGGGTCGACCTCGAGGAGGCGAGCGAGCTCCGTGATCATCGAGGAGGTCGTGTCGTTGAGAAGAACGGGCCACTCGTGGGAGCCGAGCTTCGCGATGGCCTGGGCCAGGCGCGTCACGGCATTCTCCTCAGCAGGAATGACCCGTGAGCCGTGAGCCGCCCGCCCCTTGGCGTGGAGCCGCAGCCACAGGAGCGCCTTCTCCCCCGTCTGCAGCAGGTAGGCGCGCTTGCCGCCGACCGTGATCGAGTAGCCGCCGACCTCGGAGATCGCCTGGGTCGCGCCCGCGAAGAGCTCTGGATGGTCGCGGGCGATGGGCTCGGATCCGAACTGGCCGCCGTTCTCCTCGTCGGCGAAGAACGCGAGGACCAGCTCGCGCTCAGGCAGCTCACCCGCGCCGAGGATCTCCTCGACGGCGGTCAGGATCATGGCGTCCATGTTCTTCATGTCGACGGCACCGCGCCCCCACAGGAGGCCGTCCTTGATGACGCCGGCGAACGGATCGACGCTCCAGCTGCCAGCTTCCGCTGGGACGACATCGGTGTGGCCGTGCACGACGAGCGCCGGCTTCTCCGGGTTGCGCCCCGGGATGCGGGTGAAGATGCTCGGACGTCCTGGGGCCGCCTCGATCGTCGTGACGTCCAGGCCGAGAGCCCGGAGTCGCGCTTCCAGGTACTGCGCAGCCTCGGTCTCGCCCTTGGAGCGGCCTTCGCCGTAGTTCGTGGTGTCGAGGCGGATGAGGTCCTGGGTCGTCGTGACGGTCGGATCGAGTTCGAGGGAGTCAGCCATGTCCCCAACGCTACCGCCGCAGAGTCCCCCAGTTGCTCCTCGCGACTCGCCCGGGATGCACGCTTTTCGGCCCCGATTAGCGTTTCGCCGGAATCCTGGTAATGTTTCTCCTCGTGCTCAACAGCACAACCTGCGCGGGTGGCGGAAATGGCAGACGCGCTAGCTTGAGGTGCTAGTGCCCGTATTAGGGCGTGGGGGTTCAAGTCCCCCCTCGCGCACAGGTTGAAAGGCCCGGGAGTTTTCTCCCGGGCCTTTCGTGTTCCCTCCCGCAGCTGTCGTGCTCCCTCCCTCAGCTCATCTGCGATGCGCTTCCTGACGCACTGCGTAGTGAGACGGCGCGGAGAGAAACACTCGGCAACCTTGGTTTGCCAGGACAAGCTCCGCAGGTGACGCTCGATGATGTCCATCCACCGTCATCCCAGGAGTGCACCAGTGCCCGCTGAAACCACGTCGCTCGTGAACCACACCCAGATCGGTCAGACCGAGCTCTCCGAGAGCTTCCGCTCGCTGTTCCGCCAGCACCCCTCAGGCGTCGCTGTGCTCACGGCTGCGACCGAAGCCGGTCCGGTCGCGATGACGATCACGTCGCTCACGTCGGTCAACGCATCCCCCGCCCTCGTGGCCTTCTCGCTGTCGAAGGCCTCCTCAGCGACGCCCGGAATTCTGGCGTCGTCCAGTGTGCTCGTGCACTTCATCGACGAGGCGTCGCTCACGGTGGCCCAGGTGGCCGCCACGAGCGGTATCGACCGCTTCGCAGACCGAGATAGCTGGGGCTATCTGCCGAGCGGAGAACCCCACTACAGGGCCGTCACGCGCTGGGCGCGCGGCAGCGTCCGCAGCACGCTCGACGTGGACGGGGCGGTTCTCGTCGTCCTGGACATCGTCGAGGCCAGGGATGGGAGCGCTGGCGCCCCGTTGGAGGACGACGGGGTCGTGTACCGCAACCGCGTGTGGCGAAAGCTCGGCGCCCCGCACAGCTGAGAGGGACTCGAGGGGTGGTCGGGTAGTTTGGGGGCGCAGCACTGTGACGAGCGATTGGCGCATGAACTGCCTCCACGCTCCCAGACCGAGAAGGACCTCCTCGAACCATGCCTGGCCTCGCCACGACACTCCTGAACGCCGCAAGCTCAGGAGGGGGCGCCGTCGATGAGGCAACGGGCGGCATCTTCGGGGTCATCTCCGATTGGGCGATCGAGATCATGGGAACCATCGGAGCTCCCGGCGCCGGCATCGCCGTCGCGCTGGAGAATCTGTTCCCGCCTATCCCCTCTGAGATCATCCTCCCGCTGGCAGGCTTGGCCGCGCACCAGGGCAAGTTCTCCGTGCTCGAGGCGATCATCTGGACCACGATCGGCTCGGTGGTCGGCGCCTATGCCCTCTACTGGCTCGGTCGCTGGCTCGGACACAACCGCATGGTGTGGCTCGCTCGGAAGATCCCACTCGTCGACGCGGCCGACGTCGTCAAGACGACCAACTGGTTCAAGAAGCACGGCAAGAAGGCCGTGTTCTTCGGCCGGTTCCTGCCGATCTTCCGGAGTCTGATCTCGATACCGGCCGGCATCGAGCGGATGCCCGCGCTGCAGTTCGGCCTGCTGACGCTCGCCGGCTCCGCGATCTGGAACACCGTGTTCGTCATGGCCGGCTACCTGCTCGGCGATTCCTGGGAGCAGATCCTCATCTACGCAGACGCGCTGAAGTACCTCGTGTATGCGCTCGTGGGAGGCGCGATCATCTGGTTCCTGGTCGTGAAGATCCGCGGGCGGGTGCACCGCGGCGGCCACTCGGCCTGAAGGCGCGCGCTCAGGTCGGCTGACCGCTGACCGCTGACCGCTGACGGCTCACGAGCGCATGCGCCGCCGGAGCACGTCGATACGGGCCTGGATCTGCGACACCGTCGCCTGTCCCACCGCTGGCCCCCCGCAGCTGCGGCGCAGCTCCGCGTGGACGATGCCGTGGGGCTCCCCCGATTGCTTGGCGTAGACCGACACGAGGCTGTTGAGCAGCGTGCGCTGCTCCTTCAGGGTGCGGTGCAGAGCCTGGGGCGGTGCAGGAGCCGGCGGGCCGGCTTTGACGCGCGACTCCTGGATGCGCCCCTGCTTCGCCTGTCGCTGGGACAGCACCGACCGCACCTGGTCGGCGTCGAGGATGCCGGGCAGCCCGAGGAACTCCAGCTCCTCCTCGCTGCCGACTTCGGCCGCGTAACCGAAGTCGCCGCCGTCGTAGAGGACCTTGTCGAACAGTGCCTCGCTCGAGATGGCCTCGAACGTGAACTTCCCGAGCTCGTCCGAGGTCTTGTCCGGCCGCTCTGCGGCGGCCATCATGTCTTCTTCCGGGGCGCGGGAGTCGTCGGCGTCGGCGAGCCGATCAAGCGCGTGGTTGCGCTCCATCTCCAGCGCGTGCGCGAGTTTCGTGAGCTGCGGCACGCTCGGCACGAAGACCGTCGCGGTCTCGCCCTTCTTGCGGGCGCGGACGAAGCGGCCGATGGCCTGCGCGAAGAACATCGGCGTCGACGCGTTGGTCGCGTAGACGCCCACGGCGAGCCGGGGCACGTCGACGCCCTCTGACACCATTCGGACGGCGACCATCCACCGCTCGTCGCTCGCGGAGAATTCTGTGATGCGGTCGGACGCGCCCTTGTCGTCGGAGAGGATGAGCGCGGGCTTCGTTCCGGTGATGGTCTTCAGGATCGCCGCGTAGCCCTTCGCCGCCGCGTGATCGGTCGCGATGACGAGGCCGCCGGCATCGGGGACTTCCTGGCGGACCTCGCTGAGGCGCTGGTCGGCCGCTTGGAGGACCTGCGGGATCCACTGCCCTTCGTGGTCGAGGGCAGTGCGCCATGCCTGGGAGACGATGTCCTTCGTGTTGTCTTCCGCGAGGCCCGCTGACATCTCCTCACCCTGCGTGTCCCGCCACCGCACGTTGCCGGCGTAGGACATGAAGAGCACTGGGCGGACGACGCCGTCCTCGAGCGCCCGGCCGTACCCGTAGGAGTAGTCGGTGAGCGACGTGCGGATGCCGTCCTCGTTCGGCGCGTAGGTGACGAATGGGATCGGCGCGGAGTCGGAGCGGAACGGGGTTCCCGTGAGTGAGAGGCGGCGGTCGGCGTGCCCGAAGGCCTCGCGGATCGCATCTCCCCAGCTCAGCGCATCTCCGCCATGGTGCACCTCGTCGAGGATGACGAGTGTGCGTCCTGAAGCGGTCAGGTGGCTGTGGACGCTCGGCTTCATGGCGACCTGGGCGTAGGTCACGGCCACGCCGTGGAACTGACGCGAGTGGATGCCCTGGTTGTTGCCGTAGCGCGGGTCGATGCGGATGCCGACTCGGGCGGCAGCCTCCGCCCACTGCGTCTTGAGGTGGTCAGTGGGCGCGACGATCGTGATGCGATCGACGGAGCGGCGCTGGAGGAGCTCGGTCGCAAGTCGCAGGGCGAAGGTCGTCTTGCCGGCACCTGGCGTCGCAGAGGCGAGGAAGTCTCGAGGCTCGGACTCGAAGTAGACGTCGAGCGCCTCAGCCTGCCAGGCGCGCAGCCTTCCTGCGGTGCCCCATGGCGCACGCTGCGGGAAGGATGGAGAGAGGTGCTCGGCGGCGAAGGTGCCGACCTGGTGACCGTAGCGGGAGCCGTCGTGGCTGGAGGGTTGAGCTTCCTGGACGGCTTCGCGTTCGGTCATGGCTGCGTCGAGTTCCTCTCAGGGCAGTCGCCCGGTCAGCGCCGTGCGGGTGGGTCTTGGATTGGTCCGAGTCGATGGCTGGCGTGCAGCCGGCGCACGGCTCGCTCGTTCGACGGGTGCAAACCGCCTGCGAGCACGTCTCGCAGCAGTCGCGCGAGCTCATGTCCGGAACGGTAGCCGCTGCCGCCGACAATCCCGAGCGCGTCCTGCGTCGTGGTCTCCGCGGCGGCCACCGCCTCGTACTTCGCCATCGTCAGGCGAGCGAACCAGGCGTCGCCGTGAGGCGCGCCCTCGTCGACATCGCGAGCGATGGACTCAACGAGGGTACGCGCTGCGAGCTGTCGGATGCTCATCCTGGCGATTTCCTCTCGAACCTGCACGTCGTCAGCGAGACGGATCCCGCCCTGCGTCGAGCTCGTCCGGTGCTCGGCGGCCTCGATCGCCAGCTCGAGCGCGCGGTCGCCGATCCCGACGTAGCATGCGGCGACGAGGAGCAGGAAGTTCGAGTGAACGGCGAAGATGTGCGGTTCGCTGCTCGGTCCGACCGGGAGCCGAGCGATGACGCGCTCGGCGGGGATGAGCGCACCGTCCAGGGAGGTGGAGCAGCTCTGCGTCGCCCGCATGCCGAGCGTGTCCCAGTCATCGTGGATGCGCACGCCGTCGTCGCCGCGTCGCAGCACTCCGTGGACCAGGCTCGGCTCCGCTCCCGTGTCGTCGCGGCCGAAGGTCACGAGGCTCGTCCAGACCGGAGAGAGCGAGGTGAAGATCTTCATCCCGTGCAGCCGGTAGCCGCCGTCGGCCTCCGGCTCGGCCCGGACATTCGAGTCGTAGAGGACGGCGTCGTTGCCGATCTCGGAGATGGCGAGCGCGTAGGTCTCCCCCGCGACGATCTCGCGCAGCATCCAATCGAGGCCGGCATCGCCCGCCTCGTGCCTCGCGCGGGCGATGCCGGCGACCACGTGGTGCATGTTCACGGCGAGCGCCGTCGCTGGAGCCGCGGCCGCGAGGCGCGCCTGGCATCGCACGGCCTGCTCGAGAGATGCCCCTGTGCCGCCGAAGTCGCGGGGAACCAGCAGCCGCAGGTAGCCGATCTCGCGGAGTGCCTCGAGGTCGTCCGCGGGGAAGGAGTTCTCCGCGTCGTGGCGGCTCGCGCGCTGATTGAGCACCTCGAGCAGGTCATCGGCCAAAATGGTTCTCGGGTCTGAAGCTGGCATGCCCACCACGGTACTCGTCACGGCTTCGACCTCGATGACCACGGCAGCGTCCGTGACGGTCTAGTCTTCAGTTCCGATCGAGGAGAGAAACGGCGAGATGTCAGAACCCGAACTCATACCCTGGAGCCGCTACGTGGCGATCGGCGATTCCTTCACCGAGGGTGTCGGCGACCCTGAACCGACCGCTCCCGGCGGTCTCCGCGGCTGGGCCGATCGTGTGGCAGAGGAACTTGCCGCACACCGCTCCGATTTCGCCTACGCGAACCTGGCCATCCGCGGCCGACTGCTGGATCAGATCGTGGAGGAGCAGCTCGAACCGGCGCTCGAGCTGAAGCCCGACCTCGTGACGGTCTCGGCAGGTGGCAACGACATCATCCGCCCCGGCGCCGACCCGGACGCGATCGCCGCCCGGTTCTCGCGCCTCGTCGGCTCGCTGCGTGCCAGCGGTGCCACCGTCGTGGTGTTCACCGGAGTGGACACGAAGTTCGCGCCGGTGTTCTCCTCGATGCGCGGCAAGATCGCCATCTACAACGAGCACATCCGCGGGATTGCCGAATATCACGACTGCATCGTCGCCGATCAGTGGGCTCTTCGCTCCATCCAACGCCCGAGCATGTGGGTCAGCGACCGCCTGCACCTCAACGCCTACGGGCACCACGAGGTGGCTCGCATGGTGCTCGCCGCGTTGAACGTCGAGAACGAGCTCGTGGCGATGCAGCCTGCACCGGCTCGTCCCTCGCGATGGCGCGAGGCCCGCGCCCAGGACATGGTGTGGGCGAGACAGCACCTCGTTCCCTGGGTGCTGCGGCGACTCAGGAACGAGTCATCGGGCGACAACGTGATCGCCAAGCGTCCGTTCGCCGAGCCCTTCTCCTTCGGCACCGACGTCGACTCTCCTCTCCGGTGAGCGCGTAGCGCCCTATCCGGTGAGCGCGTAGAGCGCGACGGCACTCGCCGCAGCGACGTTGAGCGAGTCGACGCCATGGAGCATCGGAATCGTCACGGTCGTCGTCGCAGCGCTGAGGGCGCCGCGGCTCAGGCCGTCCCCTTCCGTGCCGAGCATGATCGCGACGCGCTCGGGCCGGTTCGCGGCGTAGTCGCGGAGCGAGACCGCGTCATCGTCCAGGGCGAGCGCTGCGACGTCGAAGCCAGCGTCGGCGAACAGGGTGGCAGCCTCCTGCCACACCGGCAGCCGGGTCCACGGCACCTGGAAGACGGTGCCCATGCTGACGCGCACACTGCGCCGGTAGAGGGGATCGGCGCATTCCTGGGTGACGAGCACCGCATCGGCCCCGAGACCGGCAGCGGCCCGGAACACCGCGCCGACGTTCGTGTGATCGACGAGATCCTCGAGCACGACGACGGTCTTCGCCGTCGCGAGCAGGTCTGCGGGGTCGAGCAGCGGGGGCCTGTGCATCGAGGCCAGGGCTCCCCGGTGCATGCGGAAGCCGGTGAGCTGCTCGAGCTGCTCGCTGGAACCGACGTACACGGGCACGTCGGGGAACGCCTCGAGCAGCGGCTCGACGGTCGGGAGCCACTGCTCCATGAGGAGCACGGAACGGGGCGTGTGGCCTGCCCGCAGCGCCCGCTCGATGACCTTCGGCGATTCGGCGAGGTACAGGCCCCCTTCCGGCTCGAGGCGACGGCGGAGGGCCACGTCGGTCAGGCGGGAATAGTCGTCGAGTCCAGAATGTTCGAGTGAACGGACGGATGGGGCCGCACGTGGCCAATCGGTCGACTGGAGAGGGGTCAGGCGCATGGAGGCAATCCTGTCAGAAGCGGGCGGTGCCATGGCGGAGCGGGCGCGAGCTGAGGGTCTTGCACGTGCCGCGGATGTGCTGGCGGATCGGGCGTTCGCGGTGCTCACCGGCGCCGGGCTCTCGACGGATTCGGGCATCCCCGACTACCGCGGGGACGGCAAGGCGCCACGGATCTCGCCCATGACGATCCAGCAGTTCATGTCCGATGAGTCGACGCGCAGGCGCTACTGGGCCGGCGCTGCGCTCGGTGCGGCGCGTTTCTCCGGAGCAGAGCCCAACGCGGGCCACCTGGCGCTCGCCGAGCTCGAGCGACACGGCGCCGCGACGGGGGTCGCCACGCAGAACGTCGATGGCCTCCACCTCCGGGCAGGCAGCCGCAACGTCGTCGAGCTCCACGGCAGCATGCGCACCGCGAGCTGCACGCAGTGCGGGCATGAGGTCTCACGAGCTTCGCTCCTCGCCGCCATCATCGAGTCCTCCCCCGGCATCGCCGAGCTGGCGGCCGACGCGAGCAGCCGACCAGACGGTGACGCTGAGGCGAGCGGAGCGGAGATCGAGGAGCTCCCGAGCTGCCCGGTCTGCGGGGGCATCCTGCAACCAGACGTCGTGATGTTCGGTGACGTCGTTCGTCCCGAGGTCGCCGAGCGTGCCCGCAACCTCGTCGACGAATCCGACGCGCTCCTCGTCGCCGGCACATCGCTGGTCGTCAACACGGGACGAAGGCTCGTGCATCGTGCCGTGGCGGCAGGCAAGCCGGTCGTGCTGTTCAACCGTGGCGGGGCGGCGATCGAGCACCTGGCCTTCGTCTATGTCGACGGCGGCACCTCCGAGTCGCTCGCCGACCTCGCGGCCCGGCTCACCTCGAACTCCTAGGCTGGCCCCGGACTCGGAGACCGGCCAGAAGCCGTCAGCGCTGTCGGTGCGCTGCCACCTCACGGCAGGCGTTGAGCAGCGAGGCGGCGGATCGCTCCCACGCGTACTCGGCGGCCCTGGCCACGCCAGCGGCTGAGGCGGAGGCCCACGCCTCCGTGCTGCCGTCGAGCTGCCTCGCCTTCGTCGCGAGCAGCGCCGCGTCGTCGGCCGGGAAGTACCCGGCTGCCGCTCCCCCGACCTCGCGGAAGATCGGGGTGTCGCTCACGAGAATGGGTGTGCCGGCGGACATGGCTTCCACGAGCGGCAGCCCGAAGCCCTCGCTCTTCGACGCGGTCACGAGGGCGGTGGCGTTGCCGAGGAGCGCACGGTACTCGTCGTCGCTCACTCCCTGGTGAGCGACGATCGAACCCGTGGGGGCGAGATCCTCGAGCGCCGCCAGGGTGCGCGCATCCGCCTTCGAGCAGAGGTGGAGTCGCCAGCCAGGCAGGTCGCGCATGGCGCGCGCCAGCGTCTCGACGTTCTTGTACGGCATGAAGGAGCCCATGTAGATGAGGTTGGGATCGCTTGGCGGCTCGGACCTCGCTGGCGCTGCGAACGCGGGATCTGGCGCGTTGGGCACGAGTGGGATGGGGCGGCGGGTGAGCTTCTTGGACTCGAGGAGTTCGCGGGTCGTCGCCGAGACCACCGCGACCTGGTCCGGACCCGCGAGGAGGAGCCGCTGCGGCCAGAAGGACAGGTGGTAGACCCGCCACAGCGCGCGCACGTACCAGGGGAGGAACTGCGGCGGCTTCGGGTGCTCGTAGTAGATGAGGTCGTGGATCGTGAGGATGAGCCCGTAGTGACGCCCGAGCGAGCCCATGGTCTGCATGGGGCTCACGACCACGTCGGGGCGCAGCGCATTGATCTGCCTCGCGACGAACGGCTCCGCTGGCGACGTCGGCGCGCTGATCAGCGCGTGCGGAAGGTCCGGCAGCATGGGCAGCTGTCGTTCGTCGGAGATGAGCATGGTGACCGGGTGCAGTTCGGAGAGCGCACGCACGAGCTCAGCCGAGTACCGCGATATGCCGTCGTGTCGGTCGATCCGGACGTACCTGCAGTCGAAGAGCAGCTTCACCGGCTGTGCTCCGAGTCGTCGGATGTGGAGTTCTCGTCGATGAACTCGGAGAGCAGGCGGGCGGCTGCGATCGGCGTCTCGTAGTGCACGAGGTGACCCGTTCCAGCGATCACGTGCAGCGGTAGCCCGGCGAGCCTGGCGAGTTCGAGCTGGGCTTCGAGCGGTGCGATGTCGTCGAGCGCGCCTGCGATGAGCGCGGTGGACGCTGGCAGCTCGTGTGCATGTGCGAGGACCGAGTCGGAGACGGATGCACGGAACGCGGCGAGGAGCGTGTCCCGGTCGGAGAAGTCAGAGAAGTGCCGTTCATGCTCGGCATGGATCCAGGCTCGAAGCGGCTTCGAGGTGGTCTTGGCCATCACCTCGCTCATGACACGTGTGATGAGCGGATGGGAGAGCAGCACCCTGCCCGCCCGTTCTGGCAGCTTCGAGCCGAGCCAGTAGTAGAAGATCGCGAGCTTCGTGAGGATCGCCTGCTGGCCTTCCAAGGCGGGCGCGGCGATGGGGTTGACGAGCACGAGGCGCCGATCGCCGATCGCGGCGGGGCGCCGGGAGATCACGAGCGAGCCGAACGAATGACCGAGGATGATGGCCCTCCCGTCCGGGTCGACCTGCTGGAGGAACGCCTCGAGCCAGGTCGAGTAGTCGTCGAGCGTGTGGCCGCCTGCGAGAGGCTGTGACTCCCCGAAACCGGGCAGGTCGGGTGCGAGGAAGCGAACGTCCGGGAGTCGTTCCACGACGGGGAGGAGCCCGTGGTGGGTGCCGCGGAAGCCGTGGACCAGCACGACCGTCGTGCGGGCGTCGTCGGCCGATGGGCCGATCTCCCACCACGCGCATTCGGAGCCAAGGACACGCGCTGTGCGGGCGAGCGACGGGGACTCGGGAGTGGCTGCGAGAGCGGAGGAAGGCATCGTGCAAGAGTGTACCGAGCAGGGCGGGAAGCTGTGCTCAGGCGCTCCCGTGCGACGCACGGTGGAGGTGCCTGCAAGATGACGTCGAGGCGGGATGAGGAAGCAATGACCGAGTGGACGAAGCGGATCGCGGTGTTCGATCTCGAGACGACCGGCATCGATGTCGAGAACGACCGGATCGTGACGGCGTTCGTCGGGCTCATCGACGGCGATGGCACGATCGAGCGCGGCACGGACTGGCTCGCGGACCCGGGCATCCCCATCCCCGAGCGAGCGGCTGCCGTTCACGGCATCACCACGGAGATCGCCCAGTCCGAGGGGCGGCCGGCAGGTGAGGTCGTCGGGGAGCTACGGGCCGCGCTCGACTGGATCGCCCGGCACCGAGTTCCGCTGGTCATCTACAACGCGCCGTACGACCTCACCCTGTTCGCTCGGGAGTGCGCCCGCCACAGCCTGGAACAGGTCGTCTTCGCCGAGCAGGTCGTCGACCCGCTGGTCATCGACCGGGCGCTCGACAAATACCGCAAGGGCAAGCGCACGCTCACCGACACCGCCCTCTTCTATGGCGTCGAGCTGATCGACGCGCATTCCGCGGGTGACGATGCCGTCGCGGCGGGCCAGCTGGCGCTCGCACTGGCGGCCAAGTATCCCGCGGAACTCGGGCTGCCGCTTCAGGAGCTGCACACGAAGCAGGTCACGTGGGCGGCGGACCAGGCCAGGGACTTCGAGGCGTACATGCGCGCGAATCGAGACCCGGACTTCACCGCCGACGGCGCTTGGCCGGTGCGCAGCACTCCCTGACCGGCGGTGGGCCTCGGTGAGGCTTCCTGCAGACGCACGAAAGGGCGGCACCGAAACGGTGCCGCCCTTTCGTGGAGCAATGAACTACTTGCTGCCGCCGCCGAACTTGGCGTAGCGGTTCTTGAACTTCTCAACACGACCTGCGGAGTCCATGATGCGCTGCTTGCCCGTGTAGAACGGGTGCGAGGCGCTGGAGATCTCGACGTCGATGACTGGGTACGTGTTGCCGTCTTCCCATTCGATCGTCTTGGCGCTCGAGACCGTGGAACGGGTGAGGAACTTCTCCCCCGATGCGAGGTCGTTGAACACCACCGTGTTGTAGGTGGGGTGGACGTCAGCCTTCATAAGGGTTCCTTCAACGAGTTTGGTGAGCAGAATCGGACCACGGGTCCTGAGCCAAAGGACAACTTTAGCAGATAGGAGCCCGTGGGTGTCAGTTCGACGCGCGGGCGGCGTACCGGCCTTGAGCGTTGGTGACGTGGAGGGGAAGCCCGAACGTCATCTCGAGGTTCGAGCTCGTGAGCACCTCGGAGATCGGGCCGGCTGCGACGACCTTGCCTTCGCGGAGCAGGAGCACGTGGGTGATGCCCACTGGGATCTCCTCGACGTGGTGCGTGACCATGACGATCGCAGGCGCGAACTCGCTCTGCGCGAAGCTTGAAAGCGCAGCGAGGAGATTCTCACGAGCTCCGAGATCGAGGGATGCGCTTGGCTCGTCAAGGAGGAGCAGCTCGGGGTCGGTCATGATCGCCCGTGCGATGAGCGTTCGCTTCTGCTCGCCGTCACTGAGCGTGCCGAAGCTGCGCTCAGCGAACTCGCCGAGGTTCCATTCCTCGAGGACCCGCTGCGCGCGGCGCTCGTCGATCTCCTCGTAGGCCTCGTTCCAGCGGCCCGTGACCGCGTAGGAGGCTGTCAGCGCGACGTCGATGACCCGCTCGTCTTCGGGGATGCGCCTCGCCATCGCGCTCGACGCAACGCCGATGCGAGGACGAAGGTCGAAGACGTTGGTCCGGCCGAGGCGCTCTTCGAGCACGTCGACCTCACCTGATGTGGGGTGCTGCGTCGCCGAGGCGAGCGAGAGGAGCGTCGACTTCCCGGCGCCGTTCGGGCCGAGCACCGCCCAACGCTGCGTCTCATCGACGGACCAGGTGACATGGTCGAGGATCGGACGACCGTTGCGAACGACCGTAGCGTCGTTGAATTCGAGAACCGTTGCCATATGCCCCAGCCTAGACGCGGCTCGTGCGCTGGCTTCGGCGGCGCACCGCGTCAGCCAACGAGCTGCTCGTAGATGGAGATCGTCTCGTCGCTGATGCGGCGCCAGGTGAACTCGCGCTCGGCGCGCTCGCGCCCCGCCTTGCCGTATCGAGCGGCTGTCTCGGGGTCGCTGACGACCTCGGTGAGCACTCGTGCGAGGTCGGCGACGAACTTGTCGGGGTCGAGCGGGGTTCCCGTGCCGTCGGTTGCCTGCTCGATCGGCACGAGGCGTCCGGTCACTCCGTCGTCGACGACCTCGGGGATGCCGCCGGTCGCCGTGCCGACCACGGCCGTGCCGCAGGCCATGGCCTCGAGGTTCACGATGCCGAGCGGCTCGTAGATCGATGGGCAGGCGAAGACCGTCGATGCCGAGAGCGCGGTCATGATCTCGCGCTTGCTGAGGTGGCGCGCGAGCCAGAGGACGCCATCACGCTCGGTCTGCAGCTGCTCGACGAGCCCAGCGACCTCTGCCTCGATCTCGGGGGTGTCCGGGGCGCCGGCGCAAAGGATGACCTGCACTTCAGGTGGCAGCTCGCGCACAGCGCGAAGGAAGTACGGGAGCCCCTTCTGCCGAGTGATGCGGCCGACGAAGACGACAGCTGGGCGTTCGGGGTCGATGCCGAGCGCACGTGCCGCCTCTGGGTCCTCGACGCGCTGCCAGGTCTCGAGGTCGATGCCGTTGTAGACGACCTCGACCTTCTGTGGGTCGAGGTTCGGGTAGGCACGGAGGATGTCGGCGCGCATCCCGTGGCTCACGGCGATGATGCGGTCTGCGTGCTCGTAGGAGACCTGCTCGATCCAGCTGGAGAGGCGGTAGCCGCCTCCGAGCTGCTCTGCCTTCCAAGGGCGGAGCGGCTCGAGGCTGTGCGCTGTGATGACGTGCGGGATGCCGTGCAGCAGCTTCGCGACGTGGCCCGCGGCGTTCGCGTACCACGTGTGGGAGTGCACCAGGTCGGCACCCGCGATGTCGTTCGCGATCTCGAGGTCGGTGCCGAGGAAGCCGAGAGCGGGGTTCGCGGATCGAAGGGCAGGGGGCGTGTTGTACGCATAGGTCTGCTGCTCGTCGCGCGCCTCTCCGAAGCAGCGGACGTTGACGTCGATGTCGCGTCTCATCGCCTTGACGAGCTCGGTGACGTGGACTCCGGCCCCGCCGTAGACGGCCGGTGGATACTCGCGTGTTACCAGATCAACTCTCACGGGCTCCACGGTAGTACAGCGGGGCTGGGAACCCCTAAGCTCGAGTCATGTCACAGGCAAAGGTGTTCGGCATCGTTCTCGCTGGTGGTGAGGGGAAGCGGCTCATGCCGCTCACCGCAGACCGGGCAAAGCCCGCTGTGCCCTTCGCAGGCCAGTATCGACTCATCGACTTCGCGCTTTCGAACCTGGTGAATTCCGGGCTCCACAAGATCGTCGTCCTGACGCAGTACAAGTCCCACTCGCTCGACCGGCACGTGTCGCACACGTGGCGTCTCCCCGCGATGCTCAACTCCTACGTCGCCTCCGTGCCAGCGCAGCAGCGACTCGGCAAGCGGTGGTTCTCGGGCTCGGCAGATGCCATCCGGCAGAGCCTGAACCTCATCAACGACGAGTCCCCGGACATCGTGGTCGTCGTCGGTGCGGACCACGTCTACCGCATGGACTTCTCGCAGATGATCGAGGCGCACATCGCCTCCGGGCGCAGCGCGACGGTCGCCGCGATCCGTCAGCCGATCTCGCTCTCGGACCAGTTCGGCGTGATCGACGTCGACCCGGACGACCGGACGCTGATCCGCGAGTTCCTCGAGAAGCCGGAAGACGCTCAGGGGCTGCCGGACAGCCCGGGCGAGATCCTCGCCTCGATGGGAAACTACGTCTTCACGGCCGACAAGCTGGTCGAAGCGGTCATCCGCGACTCCACGCTCGAGGACTCCAAGCACGACATGGGCGGGGACATCATCCCGAGCTTCGTGGCTCTGGGAGACTGTGGGGTCTACGACCTCAAGGACAACATCGTTCCCGGGTCGACGGAGCGCGATCGCGACTACTGGCGCGACGTCGGAACGATCGACTCGTTCTACGACGCTCACATGGACCTCATCTCCACGCTGCCGATCTTCAATCTCTACAACGAGAAGTGGCCGATCTTCGCGCAGCAGCTGAACTCTCCCCCGGCCAAGTTCGTCCGGGACAGCCGTGGATCCACGGGCACGATGATCGACTCGATCATCTCGCTCGGCTCGGTCATCTCTGGTGCGCACATCGAGCGGAGCGTGCTCGGCCCCTGGGACAACGTCGAGTCCGGAGCCGCAGTCGTCGACTCCATCCTCTTCGACCGGGTCAACGTGCAGGCTGGTGCTGTCGTGCGTCGCGCGATCCTGGACAAGAACGTCATCGTCAAGGAAGGCGCCTCGGTCGGCGTCGACCGCGAGCACGACCTCCGACGCGGTTTCACGGTCACCGACTCTGGCCTCACGGTCGTGGAGAAGTTCGGGATCGTCGAGCCGTGACCTCGGGTACGTCCCCCCGGTCCCCCTTCCTGGTCGTCCTCGACGTCGACTCGACCCTCATCGAAGACGAGGTCATCGAGCTGATCGCCGACTACGCCGGGGTGACCGCTGAGGTCGCCGAGGTGACCGAGCGAGCGATGGCGGGCGAGCTGAACTTCGAGGAGAGCCTGCGCCACCGCGTTGCGCTCCTCGAGGGCGTCTCCTCGACGGATGTCGCGTCAGTGGTGGATCGGGTTGTCGTCACGCACGGCGTCCCAGAGCTCATCGCCGGCGTGCACGCGGCCGGCGGCTCCATCGCGGCGGTGTCGGGAGGCTTCCACGAGATCCTCGACGAGCTCGCCGAGCGGCTCGGACTCGACCGCTGGCGCGCGAACCGCTTCGAGGTCGTCGACGGCAAGCTCACGGGCAGGGTATCCGGCCCCATCATCGGGAGCGAGGCGAAGCGCGAGACGCTGCTCGAGTGGGCTCACGAGCTCGGTGTCGACCCGTCCCGCACGGTCGCGATCGGCGATGGCGCCAACGATCTCGGCATGATGTCGGCTGCCGGTCTCTCGATCGCGTTCGACGCGAAGCCGGTTGTCCGGGAACAGGCGCACGTCAGCCTCCCTGATCGCGATCTGCGGCAGGTGCTCGCCGCCCTGGGCCTCGAGGGCTGACGGCCGAGCAGGGCTACGACCGAGCAGAGACGAACGAGCAGAGACGAACGAGCAGAGACGAACGAGCAGAGAGCGGGCCGAGCGGATCTGCATCCGCTCGGCCCGCTCTGCTCGTGGATCTCCGTGCGTCAGGACGACGACGTGCTGCTAGTGCCCCATGCCGAGGCCACCATCGACCGGGATGACGGCGCCGGAAATGTACCCGGCGTCATCGCTGGCGAGCCAGGCAGCGGTCTTGGCGATCTCGTCGACGCTTCCATAGCGGGCCGCCGGGATCTGAGACAGGTATTCCTCCTTGGTCTCCTCGGGAAGCACCGCAGTCATCTCGGTCTCGATGAATCCCGGGGCGATGACGTTCGCGGTGATGCCCCGCGAGCCGAGCTCGCGGGTGAGGGAACGGGCCATGCCGACGAGGCCGGCCTTCGCGGACGAGTAGTTGATCTGGCCCGGCGAGCCGAAGAGCCCGACGACACTCGAGATGAAGACCACCCGACCGAAGCGAGCCTTGAGCATCCCCTTCGAGGAGCGCTTGAGAACGCGGAAGACGCCGGTCAGGTTCGTGTCGATGACCTGCTGGAAGTCGTCCTCCGACATGCGGAGCAGGAGGTTGTCCTTCGTGATGCCGGCATTCGCGATGAGCACCTCCACGGCCCCGAGCTGCTCCTCCACGGCCTTGAAGGCCGCGTCGACGCTCGCAGCGTCGGTGACGTCCGCCCGAACGGTGAGAGCGCCCTCAGGGCCGCCCTCCCCCGAGCGCGAGGTCACCGCGACGCGGTGGCCAAGGCTGACGAAGTGTGCGGCGATGGCGTAGCCGATGCCGCGGTTTCCTCCCGTGACGAGGACGGTTCTTTGGGTCATGCTGCTCCCTTGAGACGGTTCGCTCCAGTCTAGGGGCGAGGAGTAAGCTGAGCAGATCGCCGAGAGGAGCACCTGCCACCGTGCGATCACACACCACGAACGTCACCTCCATGGGAGACAGCGAGTACGACGAGCGCGCTGCCCGCATGAGGAAGTACACCATCATGATGCTCATCAGGGTGGCCTGCTTCGTCGCGCTCATCTGGGTGCGCGGACCGTGGATGTTCGTCTTCGCGGCCGGAGCGATCTTCCTCCCCTACTTCGCTGTCGTCATCGCGAATGCTGCCACGCAGCGGCGCACGCGGAAGGTGGAACGGCCGAGCTTCCTGCAGCGACGGGGCAAGCCGGATGCGTGAGGGATTCGACCTGCTCGGCGCGCTCCAGAGCGGCGGGCTCGACGCCACTGAAGCCGAGCCGCGATGCTCGCGTGCTGGGTGCAGCTCTGACGCGACGACCCGGATCGTGTGGCGCAATCCGCGCATCCACGACGAGGCGCGGCGCAAGATCTGGCTCGCCTGCGACGAGCACGCCGGCTACCTCGCAGACTTCCTCCGCCAGCGTGACTTCCCGGTGACAGCCTCGGCCATCTCGACCGGGCAGCTCGACGACGATGTGGACGGGCGCGCGTGAGCGGCGAGCGTCGCTGGCGCTTCGCCTTCTCGAAGCGCTGGCTCGGGTACCTCGGACTGCTGATCGTCTTCGCGATCGCCTGCGGCTTCCTGAGCCACTGGCAGTTCGAGCGGCGCGACGAGCGGGTCTCGGAGAACGCTCGGATCACTGGCAACTTCGACCGGGAGCCGGTTCCCCTCGAGAGCGAGCTCCCGGCGATCGACGACTTCTCGATCGACCAGGAGTGGACTCCCGTGCTCCTGCAGGGCAGATACCTCACGGACGAGCAGCTGCTCGCGAGGTCGCGGCCGCACAACGGGTTGCCGGGATTCGAGATCCTCACGCCCTTCGAGACCGACGATGGGCGGGTATTCATCGTCAACCGCGGCTGGATTCCGACGGGTGACGCGCAGGACTCCCCCGACCACATCCCCGCTGCCCCCGAAGGCGAAGCCACGATCGTGGCTCGCCTCAAGCCCGGCGAACCCGAGATCCCCGGACGGACAGCGCCTGCGGGACAGATCGCGACCATCCACCTGCCGCAGTTCGCTGATGAGCTCGGCACCGACCGCGTCTACACGGGCGCATACGGGCTCCTCTCGGCGGAGCGGCCCAACGCTGAGACGGGCGCGCTCACGACGAAGCCCGCGCTGAGCGAGGGCAACCATCTCTCGTACGCGTTCCAGTGGATCATCTTCGCCATCATCGCGCTCCTCGGCCTCATCTTCGGCCTCCGCGCCGAGTACCGCGACCGCAACCCGGACGACCCGAAGGTGCGTGAGGCCATCTCGCGTGAGCGTGAGCGCGCTGGTCGACGTCGCAAGACCGACGCCGAGATCGAGGACGAGATCCTCGATCGCGCCGGCGGGTGATTCCGGAAGCTCCCGCAGACACGAAGAGCGCATGCCCCCTGCTGGGAGCATGCGCTCTTCCTTGCAGAGACTGGCTCCGCTGCTGCGCCCTGCCTAGTTCATCGTGATGAGGTCGAAGTAGTCGGGCGTCCAGTGGTCTTCCACGCCGTCCGGCATGATGAGCACGCGCTCGGGGTTGAGCGCCTCGACCGCCCCCTCGTCGTGGCTGACCAGCACGACAGAGCCTTCGTAATGCGCGAGCGCGTCCAGGATCTGCTCGCGGCTGAGCGGGTCGAGGTTGTTCGTCGGCTCGTCGAGCAGGAGGACGTTGGCGCTCGACACGACCAGCATCGCAAGAGCGAGGCGGGTCTTCTCGCCGCCGGAGAGCACGCCGGCCGGCTTGTGCACGTCGTCGCCGGAGAACAGGAACGAGCCGAGCACCTTGCGTGCCTCGGTCTCGGTGAGGTGGCTGGATACGCTCACCATGTTCTGCAGCACGCTGCGCGCGACATCGAGGGTCTCGTGCTCCTGCGCGTAGTAGCCGATCTTGAGGCCGTGGCCGGGCTCGAGCGCCCCAGTGTCGGGCTCGTCGACGCCGGCGAGCATCCGCAGCAGCGTCGTCTTGCCCGCACCGTTGAGGCCGAGGATGACGACGCGAGATCCGCGGTCGATCGCCAGGTCGACGGCGGTGAAGATCTCGAGCGAGCCGTACGACTTCGAGAGGTTGGACGCGCGGAGCGGCGTCTTTCCACAAGCCGCGGGCGTCGGGAAGCGCAGCTTCGCGACTCGATCCGCGACACGGACCTCCTCGAGACCCGAGAGCATCTTCTCTGCGCGCCTGGCCATCTGATGCGCCGCCGTGGCCTTCGTCGCCTTGGCGCCGAACTTCGCCGCCTGCTGCTGCAGGACGGAGGCCTTCTTCTCGATGTTCGCGCGCTCCTTCTTGCGGCGCTCCTGGTCGGCCTCGCGCTGACGGAGGTAGTGCTTCCACCCCATGTTGTAGACGTCGATGACCTGGCGGTTCGCGTCGAGGTAGAACACCCGGTTGACGGTGTCCCCCACGAGCTCCACGTCGTGGGAGATCACGATGAGTCCGCCCGCGTACCCCTTGAGGAACTCGCGCAGCCAGATGACGGAATCGATATCGAGGTGGTTCGTGGGCTCGTCGAGCAGCATGGTCTCGGCACCCGAGAAGAGGATGCGGGCGAGCTCGATGCGTCGGCGCTGTCCTCCGGAGAGCGTCTGCAGCTCCTGGTCGAGGATGCGGTCAGGCAGCTTGAGGTTGCTGGCGATGGCCGCCGCCTCGGCTTCTGCGGCATAGCCGCCAAGCGCCAGGAAGCGGTCGTCGAGGCGCGAGTACTTCTTCATCGCGGACTCCTGCTCAGCAGGGGTGCCCTCGGCCATCGCCATGGTCGCCTCGTCGATGCCGAGACGCAGCTCGCCGAGCCCACGGGCGTCAAGGATGCGGGTGCGGGCAGTCTGCGTGGGATCGCCGCTTCGCGGGTCCTGCGGCAGGTAGCCGATCTCGCCGCGGCGCTCGATCCGACCGGCGGTCGGGAGCGTGTCGCCGGCGAGGATCTTCGTCAGCGTCGTCTTGCCCGCGCCGTTGCGACCGACGAGGCCGATCTTGTCGCCAGCGGCAACACGAAAGTCGACTCCCGACATGAGGGTGCGGGCACCCATGGTGATTTCGAGGTCATGTACGGCGAGCAAGAAGTGATTCCATTCAGTGAAGTGCGGGTGTTCGGGGCGAGTCGTGTGGGCTGTCGGGAAACGGTGCGGGGCCAGGTCGCGGCGTGAACCGAGCCTGGCCCCATAGCCGACAACCTGCCCAGTCTAGACGAGGCGCGAAAGAGCCCCGCCGGGGCGGGGCTCTTCACTGCGGGACCGAGCTCAGATGTTGAACCCGAGCGCACGCATCATGTCGCGGCCGTCGTCCGTGATCTTCTCAGGACCCCACGGCGGCATCCAGACCCAGTTGATGACGAAGCGCTCGACAGCGCCCTCGAGTGCCTCGGCGGTCTCGGACTCGATGACGTCGGTCAGCGGGCAGCCCGCTGAGGTGAGCGTCATCGAGATGACGAGCGCGTCGGAGTCGTCGTCCCAGTTCAGGTCGTAGATGAGCCCGAGGTCGACGATGTTGACGCCGAGCTCCGGGTCCACGACCTCCTTGAGCGCTTCCTCGATCTCGTCGTAGCGTGTCGCTTCGAGTGTCGTCAGTGCCATGGCGAGATCCTACGCCTCGACCTGCTGAGCGAGGTAGCGGTCGTAGCCCTCGTTCTCCAGGCGATCGGCGAGCTCGGGTCCGCCCTGGTCGGCGACCTTGCCCGCGACGAAGACGTGCACGAAGTCAGGCTTGATGTAGCGAAGGATGCGCGTGTAGTGCGTGATGAGCAGCACACCGAGGCCGGTGTTCTCCTTGACGCGGTTGACACCCTCCGACACGATGCGGAGCGCGTCCACGTCGAGGCCCGAGTCGGTCTCGTCGAGCACAGCGAACTTGGGCTTGAGGAGCTCGAGCTGGAGGATCTCGTTGCGCTTCTTCTCTCCACCGGAGAAGCCCTCGTTGACGTTGCGCTCGGAGAACACGGGGTCCATGCGGAGCGCCGCCATGGAGGCCTTGACCTCTTTGAGCCATGGGCGCAGGGGCGGAGCCTCGCCGGCGACCGCGGTCTTGGCGGTACGCAGGAAGTTCGCAACCGTCACGCCGGGGATCTCCACCGGGTACTGCATCGCGAGGAAGAGGCCGGCCTTGGCGCGCTCGTCGACGGACATCTCGAGGACGTCCTCGCCGTCGAGCGTGATCGAGCCGCTGGTCACCTCATACTTGGGGTGGCCCGCGATCGTGTAGGCGAGGGTCGACTTGCCGGAGCCGTTCGGCCCCATGATGGCGTGGATCTCGCCCTTGTTGATCGTCAGGTCGACACCGCGGAGGATTTCCTTGGTGCCCTGGTCGGTCTCGACCGTGACGTGGAGGTCGGATATCTGCAGCGTGGACATGTGCTAGCTCTTCTCCTCGAAGATTGGAGTGGGGTCGATGTAGATGTCGCCCGCTTGCACCTGGATGCGGTACACGGGCACTGGTTCGTAGGCGGGGAGGGTGCGTGGCCAGCCGGTCTTGAGCGAGAACTGGGAGCCATGCGCCCAGCACTCGATCGAGTCGTCCTCCACGAAGCCCTCGGCGAGCGAGATGTCTCCGTGCGAGCACCGGTCGCCGAGAGCGAAGAGCTCACCGGCCGAGTCTCGGACCAAGCAGATGGCCTGGCCCTCGATCTCGAAGCGCTGCGGCGACTCGACCTTCACGTCATCTGCCGCGCAGAGACGCACCGAGGTCATCGCTCGGCGACGAGCAGGGGGCTTGCGCCCTCGTTGAGCTCGCGTTCGAGCGCATCCCGCAGGTGGGTGGCGATCTCCTCGTTGCCGATCTGCTGGACGATCTCGTTGAGGAAGCCGTGGACCACCAGGCGGCGGCTCATGGCTTCGGAGACGCCACGGCTCATCAGGTAGAAGAGCTGCTCGTCGTCGAAGCGACCGGTTGCCGAGGCGTGGCCGGCGCCCTCGATGTCGCCCGTCTCGATCTCGAGGTTCGGGACCGAGTCGGCGCGTGTGCCCTCGGAGAGGACGAGGTTGCGGTTCTGCTCGTAGGAGTCAGTGCCCGGTGCGTTCCGGCGGATGAGGACATCGCCGATCCACACGGCACGCGCGCCTTCACCCTGCAGCGCGCCCTTGTAGTTGACGCGGCTGCGCGTGTGCGGCGCGTTGTGGTCGACGAACACCTGGTGCTCGAGGTGCTGGCCCGCGTCCGAGTAGTAGAGGCCGTACAGCTCGCCGTCAGCGCCCTGCGCGTTGAGCTGCAGCGTCGGGTTGAGGCGGACGATGCCGCCACCGAGCGAGACGACGATGTGCTTGATGAACGCGTCGCGCCCGACGGACAGGAAGTGCGTCGAGAGGTGCTGGGCCGAGTCCTCCCACTCCTGCATGGAGACGATCGTGACGTTCGCCCCGTCTCCGACGAGGATCTCAACGTTCTCCGCGACCGTCGCCGCTCCGGTGTGGCGCAGGATGATGAGGCCCCTGGCGTGCGGCTTGATGTCGATCACGACGTGGGCCGCGACAGCAGCGCCGCCGAAGCCCGTGCGGTCCAGGACGAACTGCTTGTCGTCTTCACCGGAGACCTCGACGAGCAGCGCCTCCTCGAAGTTCGACCAGGCGTTCGCCGAGGCACGGTCCTCCGGCTTGCCCGCGGATCCGATCCGCGCATCCGAGCGAGGGATCCAGCTGACTGCGACGCCCTCGGTCTCTGCGAACTCGAGCTCGGAACGGGATCCCGTGAGCTCGCCGTTGATGAGGCCATCGAGCTTCGCGACAGGGGTGTACTTCCACTCGATCTCGCGCCCGCTCAGCGGCGCGAAGTCGGCGAAGTCGAAGGAGGTGAACCGCTCCGACCTCGTCTGCACCGGCACCTCGGACCCAGGCCCGTGGCTGTGCTTGTTGAGACCGAGCGGATTGATCTGCTCGCTCGTCACCTGCGTCGTCATCTAGCCGACCGATCCTTCCATGCTCATCTCGATGAGCTTGTTGAGTTCCAGCGCGTACTCCATCGGCAGCTCGCGCGCGATGGGCTCGATGAAGCCGCGCACGATCATGGCCATCGCCTCGGTCTCCGGGAGGCCGCGGCTCATGAGGTAGAACAGCTGCTCCTCGGACACCTTCGTGACCGTGGCCTCATGGCCGAGCTGCACGTCGTCGACGCGGATGTCGATCGCGGGGTACGTGTCGGAGCGCGACTGCGTGTCGACGAGCAGCGCGTCGCAGACGACGCTGTTCGAGGAATGGTGCGCCTTCGCATCGATGCGCACCTCGCCGCGGTAGCCGGCTCGACCTCCGCCCCTCGCGATGGACTTAGACGTGATCGACGACTGCGTGTACGGAGCCATGTGGATCATCTTCGCGCCGGCATCCTGGTGCTGGCCAGGGCCTGCGAACGCGACGGACATGGTCTCGCCCTTGGCGTGCTCGCCGACAAGGTAGATCGACGGGTACTTCATCGTGACCTTGGACCCGATGTTGCCGTCGACCCACTCCATGGTGGCGCCCTCTTCAGCGATCGCACGCTTCGTGACGAGGTTGTAGACGTTGTTCGACCAGTTCTGGATGGTCGTGTAGCGGACTCGCGCGTTCTTCTTGACGATGATCTCGACGACCGCGGAGTGCAGTGAGTCGGACTTGTAGATAGGAGCCGTGCAGCCCTCGATGTAGTGCACGTAGCTGCCCTCGTCGGCGATGATGAGCGTCCGCTCGAACTGACCCATGTTCTCCGTGTTGATGCGGAAGTAGGCCTGCAGCGGGATCTCGACGTGGACGCCCTTGGGGACGTACACGAATGAGCCGCCAGACCACACGGCGGTGTTGAGTGCGGCGAACTTGTTATCGCCCGAGGGGATGACGGTGCCGAAGTACTCCTCGAAGAACTCCGGGTGCTCGCGAAGCGCCGTGTCGGTGTCCATGAAGATGACACCCTGCTTCTCGAGCTCCTCGTTGATCTGGTGGTACACGACCTCGGACTCGTACTGTGCGGCGACTCCGGCGACGAGGCGCTGGCGCTCTGCGTCCGGGATGCCGAGCTTCTCGTACGTGTTCTTGATGTCGTCCGGGAGGTCCTCCCAGGTCTGCGCCTGCTTCTCCGTCGAGCGCACGAAGTACTTGATGTTGTCGAAGTCGATCCCGGAGAGGTCTGCGCCCCAGTTCGGCATCGGCTTGCGCTCGAACATCTTGTAGCCCTTGAGGCGCGTCTTCAGCATCCACTCGGGTTCGTCTTTCAACTGCGAGATGTCGGCGACGACGGCATCGCTGATGCCTCGCTTCGCGGACGATCCCGCAACATCGGAGTCGGACCAGCCGAACTCATAGCGGCCGAGGCCCTCGAGTTCTGGGCGATCGATCAGGACATCTGACATGTCTGCCTCGTCTCTCTCATCTCTGAAGTCGTTCTCCACACGCGGCTGCTTCTGGGGCCTGTCGCCGTCGATCGTCTCGCGTATGGGGTCTTCGGCCGGTGGGCCCGCGGTCGCTTGGGCAGACGGCGTGCGTCTACCTCTCGTAGAATGGAACCCGCGAAGGGCCTCCATTGTTCCCTGCGCCGCGATTCGGGCGCACGTCCCGAGCGAAGACAACAACTTCTATCCTACGCCAGACATGCCAGGCGTCTGAAAGGAACTCGTGACCGCGCAAGTCGCTCCCGTCCGTCCCCCACGAGCGGATGACCTCCGCGCGCGGTTGCTGCCGACCAGCATCACGCGGTACACGCGCTTCCTGGCGTGGGCGAGCCTGATCGCGAACATCGCCATCGTCGGCACGGGCGGACTCGTGCGACTCACCGGCTCCGGCCTCGGCTGCCCGACCTGGCCGTACTGCACGGACGGGTCGCTCATCAACACGCCCGAGATGGGCATCCACGGCGTCATCGAGTTCGGCAACCGCCTGCTGACGGGCATCCTCTGCATCATCGCGCTGCTGCTATTCCTCGCCGTGCTGCGAGTGCGCCCCCGCGGTATGCGCCTCGCCGTCCCCGCGTTCTCGATCGGTCTCCTCATCATCCTGCAGGCGATCGTGGGCGGCATCACGGTGCTCACAGGGCTCAACCCCGACATCGTCGGCCTCCACTTCCTCATCTCCGGTCTCATCTGCGCCATCGCTGCGGTGCTGCTGTTCCGCGTGCGAAGCGGTGAGCCCGTCCCCGAGGTGGGGACCAGACTCGATGTCAGCCGGTCAGGCCTCGTGCTCACGATCAGCATCGTCGTCAACGTATGGGTGTGGGTGACGGTCTTCGTCGGCGCGCTCACGACTGGCTCTGGGCCTCACGCCGGAGACTCTGCCGCCTCGCGGAACGGCCTCGACCCGGTCATCATGCAGCATGTGCACTCGTGGCCGGCCTACATCCTGCTCGCGTGCTCGCTCATCTTCGTCGTGGTCGCCTCGGTTCGGGGCTTCGCGGCAACGCGGCGAGTCTCGATCGGCCTGCTGTGCCTCATCGTCGCTCAGGCGGCCGTCGGCATCTGGCAGGCGCGCACCGGACTTCCCATCACGCTCGTCATCGTCCACATGGTGCTCTCGGTCACGACCATCGCCGTCGCCACGACGGCCGTCGCCACCATCCGCCGCGAAGGACGCCCATCGCGCGTCTGATCATGACCGGCATATGAAGCGGCCCCGGCGAGCAGTGCTCGCC
>NZ_JADKSL010000031.1:0-26461 GCF_015351275.1 Pseudoclavibacter sp. VKM Ac-2867 | reverse complement strand
CGGGACCATCTCCCGGCGCGGCGTTCGCGCATCCCGGCCCAGGTCCCTGCGCGTCCGGTCCGGTCCGGTCCGGCACGGTCAGGGGTCACGAACTCCGGGAACACGAACGCAGATAGGAAGAACCACATGCCAAGAATCGGATTCCAGCTGAAGGTCGCACCTCAGCACATCGACGAGTACGTGCGCCGTCACGCCGAGGTGTGGCCGGAGATGCTCGCAGAGATCGCGGCGGCCGGCCGCCGCAACTACTCCCTGTTCCTCGCCCCGGACGGCACCCTGTTCGGTAGCTACGACGTCGACGACGAGGCGGCCGCGAACGCCTACCTCGCGGCCTCGCCGGTCGCGGCGCGCTGGGAAGCGGACATGTCGCAGTTCTTCGACGGACTCGAGGGCCGCGCCGACCAGGCGGCGTCACCCCTCGTCGAGGTCTTCAACCTCGAAGACCAGCTCGGCGCGTAGCGGTACGTCCCCGCGGGCGCCGTCGCGTCCGCCGGATGGGTCGCTTTCGCCCCGCTCGACGCCGCGTTCGTCGCGGATGGGGCACTTTCACCCCGTTCCGCCGTCGTTCCGCCCCGTTCCGCCCCGCTCCGCCCCGCTCCGCCCCGCTCCGCCCCGCTCCGCCCCGCTCCGCTCCGCTGTCGCGTCAACCGGAATGGGGCACTTTCGCCCCGTTCCGCCGTCGTGTCCGCTGCGGATAGGTCGCTTTCGCCCCGTTTTGGCGCTCGATGTGGGGTGAAAGTGACCTAATCGGCGGGGGTCTCGTGGCGCGGAGGGGGTGGCGGCCGGGCCGTCCGCCGTGGATGGGGAGCGTTCGCCCGGCTCGGCTGTCGCGTCCACCGCGTCCACCGCGTCCGGCGTGGATGGGTCACCTTCCCCCGGTTTCGCGGCCGCACCTGCCGTAGCTGCCGCCGATGGGTCACTTTCGCCCCGTTCCGCCGTCGTGTCCGCTGCGGATAGGTCGCTTTCGCCCCGTTTTGGCGCTCGATGTGGGGTGAAAGTGACCTAATCGGCGGAGGTCGCGGTGTGGAGCGGAGGGGGTGGCGGCCGGGCCGTCCGCCGTGGATGGGGAGCGTTCGCCCGGCTCGGCTGTCGCGTCCACCGCGTCCACCGCGTCCGGCGTGGATGGGTCACCTTCCCCCGGTTTCGCGGCCGCACCTGCCGTAGCTGCCGCCGATGGGTCACTTTCGCCCCGTTCCGCCGTCGTGTCCGCTGCGGATAGGTCACTTTCGCCCCGCTTCGGCGACCGCTACGGGGTGAAAGTGACCTCATCAGCGGAGGGGGTGGCGCGGAGGGCGTGGCTGGGAGGGTGTGGCGCGACGGGAGAGGTGACCGGCTCGTCGATGTCGCGGCCGTGCCACAGGTCGCCGCACTCCACCAGGACAGCGCCGTGTTCGGCCAGGTACCGGCCCGCGCCTCGATCGCCGTCGAGCCGTGAGGCGAGGGCGGCCCAGTGCGCGCGCCCGATGAGCACCGGATGCCCGGGCTCGCCGCGGTAGGTCGCCCGGGCGAGAGGCGCACCCGCGCCGAGGACCCTCCCGCAGGACGCTACCGACAGCTCGGGCGTGTCGACGGGAACAAGCAGGACGGCATCCGCGTCGGTCATCGCCGCCGCGTGCAGCGCGGCGAGAACCGAGGCGGCGAGCCCTCCAGCCCAATCCGGCACGGGTACGACCGTCGCGCTCGCCGGTACGAGCGCAACCGCCCTCGAGCGATCGGCGCCCAGGGTGACCAGCACGTCGAGGCATCCGGCCTCGAGCAAAGTCTCCACGGCGCGCGCAACCCAGGGTGTGCCGTCGGGCAGGGATGCCAGGGCCTTCGGCCCGCCGAATCGTGACCCGGCGCCGGCCGCGAGGACAACTCCGCACACGTTCATTTGCGCACCTTCATCCGCGCGCCTGGGGCGGATGCGCCTCGGCGGGACTCGCCGCAGGTTCGAGTCGCAGGTCTGTACGCGCCCCCGCCGAGGAGCGAACCGGCGCCCGCCGCGAGGACGAACCCGCACACGTTCATTGGCGTGCCTTCATTCGGGCGCCGGATTCCTCGCGTACGGGGCGGATGCGCCTGATTGGGCCACCGCAGCGGCGAGCCCAGGCTCGAGCCCAGGGTCCATCCGCGCCCCCGCCGCAGACCTGTGCTTCCGCCACCCGCATTCGCCAGCCCAGGTGCAGGAACGCCGGGTCTGCGCACAACCCCCGCCAAGCCGTTGGGTCCGCACCCCGAACTCCGAACCCCGCACCAGGCCGCACCCGCCCCCGCACCCATCACCGCTCACGAGGCGACGCGTGCTCCCAGCGGTCGGTGCACCGGCCCCGACAGCTCGGACAGGCGGCGACCGGATGCGCCGTGCCGGTCGGCGACGATCTCGGCGAGGATCGAGAGGGCCGTCTCCTCGGGGGAGCGCCCGCCCAGGTCGAGCCCGATCGGCGAGCGCAGCCGCTCCAGCTGCTCGGCTGGCACGGCCTCAGCCGCGGGTACGGATGCGTCGGTGAGCCGCTCGAGCCGCTCCTCGTGGGTGCGGCGGCTCCCCATGACACCGACGTAGCCGGCGGCAGAGGCCAGGGCGACGCGCAGCGCTGGCACGTCGAACTTCGGGTCGTGCGTGAGGACGCACACGGCGGTGCGCGCATCCACCTCCGCGGTCTCCAGGTAGCAGTGCGGCCAGGCGACAACCACCTCGGCACCAGGGAACCGCGCCGTCGTCGCGAACACCTCGCGCGGGTCGACGACGGTGACCTGCATGCCCGCGGCGATCGCGATGCGGGAGAGCGCCACGGCGAACTCGACCGCGCCCACGATGATCAGCCGGGGCGGGGAGCCGAGGGCGATCGTCACGGCTCCCGACGTGGGCGGCGATGTCTGGTCGATCACGCCGCGGCCCACGTCGTCTCCGGAGACCGTCAGCGTGTAGCTCGCGGGCATCGCACGCGCCTCACGCTCCGCCAGCAGCAGCACGTCAGCGGCCGCCGCGCTGCCCGGCAGGACAGGGCGGACCAGGACCTCGATGACCCCGCCGCAGCTCAGCCCGACCGAGAACGCCGCCGCCGAGCTGTACCCGAAGGTCTCGACGCTCGCGGCGCCGCTCTGGATCGCGAGCAGGCACTGCTCGAAGACGGCCCCCTCCACGCATCCGCCGGACACGTTGCCGAACACCTCGCCGTCGGCCGACACGATCATGCTCGCGCCCACCTCTCGGGGCGCGCTGCCGCTGACAGCGACGAGCGTCGCCATCGCGAACGGTCGACCTCGGCGCGACCACTCGGCGCCCATCGGCAGGATTCCACGCATGACGAAACGCTAAGCCGGGCCCATTGCGTGGCTGTTGCGGGCACGTGAAGGTCGTCACGATCCCCGACCCACGATCGAAACACCGCCGAAACGGCGTTCTGGTTCACTCCCGAGCATCCACTCGCGCCAGCAAGCAACTGACGGCGCGGAGTCACGACCGGGAGGGCCATGGACATCACGACGGTGCGCTCGTACCGCGTCGCACGAACCCGCGAGGAGCTGCTCCTCGCCCCTGGGGAGGCCATCCTGGCGGGCGGCACGTGGCTCATGAGCGAGCCGCAGCCGACGACGACGGGCTTCGTCGACGTGACCGGCATGGGGTGGCCCGATATCGAGGCCGACGACGATGGGCCCCAGATCTCGGCCACCTGCACCATCGCGACGCTGGTCGCGTGGGCCAAGAATGCACGGGATGCCGGCACGCTTCCGTCGCAGGAGGACTGGCCTGCGCTCTCGCTTGTCCCAGCCGCCGCGGATGCTCTCCTCGCGTCGTTCAAGATCTGGAACACGGCGACGGTCGGCGGCAACATCTGCCGGGCGTTCGCAGCGGCTGGCATGGTCTCGCTGTGCGTCGCGCTCGACGGCACGGCGGAGATCTGGCGAGGAGCCGAGGTGGTGCGCCTGCCGGTCGCGGACCTCGTGACCGGGGACGGGACGACCATCCTCCAACCGGGCGACGTGCTCCGCAGCATCCACCTGCCGGCTGCCGCGCTGCGCTCGCGGGCACTGCTGCTCAAGATGGCGCTCGCCGAGTACGGCCGATCCGGCGCCGTCGTCACGGGACGCGTCGACCCGACCGGCCGTAGCGTCTTCACGGTCACCGCAGCCACGCAAACCCCGACCGTGCTCGCGTTCCCGCACCTCCCGACCCCGGTCGAGCTCGCCGCGCGCGTCGCTGATGCGGATGGCTACTACAGCGACCCGCTCGGCTCAGCAGATTGGCGCCGCGGCGTGAGCATCGTGCTGGCGGAGCGCATCCGGAAGGGACTCGCGTGAAGTTCGAAGTAGACGGCACAGACCGGTCGGCCGAGCCGCGGGCGGGCCAATGCCTGCGGACCCTGTTGCGTGAGACCGGTTCCACGACGGTGAAGAAGGGGTGCGATGCCGGCGACTGCGGAGCCTGCTCGGTCCTGCTCGACGGCACTCCCGTGCACTCCTGCATCGTGCCGGCCGTGCGAGCGGAGGGGCGCAGCGTCACGACGGCGGCCGGCCTCGCACCTGGCGATCAGCTGCATCCCGTGCAGGAGGCGCTCGCTGAGGGGTTCGGCTTCCAGTGCGGTTTCTGCACGCCGGGGATGAGCGTGACCGCGTCGACCCTCGGGGAAGCCGACCTGGGCGAGTTCGACAAACGGATGAGGGGAAACCTGTGCCGCTGCACGGGCTACCGCCCCATCCGGGAGGCGATCTGCGGTTCCGTGCGAGCGGGCGCCTGCGCGCAGACGTGCGCCACGCCCAAGGCCGCCGACCCGGAAGCGAGGGCCACGGCGCAGACCGTCGGCAACTCCGTCGTCCCTGAGGCCGCACGCCGGATCGTGCAGGGCCTCGAGCCGTTCACGTTCGACCTGCCGCCCGGGCATCCGGGGCTCGATGCCCTGACCTTGCGGGTCGTGACGAGCCCGCACGCGCACGCGCGCATCCTGAGCATCGACACCGCGGAGGCCCTCGCCGTGCCCGGGGTCGTGCAGATCTTCACGCACGAGGACGTGCCGCAGCTCCGGTACTCCTCGGCCCGCCACGAGCACCGCACCGACGACCCGGACGACACGCTCCTGCTCGACCACGTGGTGCGCCACGTCGGGCAGCGCGTTGCGGCCGTCGTCGCGGAGACCGGTGAGGCGGCCGATGCCGCTCGCCGCCTCCTCCGCGTCGAGTACGAGCTGCTGCCAGCGGTCTTCGACCCGGAAGAGGCCCGTAGGCCCGGGGCGCCGCTCATCCACCCGGACCGCACCGCACAGGAGCGGGTCGACGAGGCCGCCCGCAACGTCATCACGAGCGTCCACGCCGGACCGGATGTCGCCGAAGCGCTCGCGTCGAGCGCCGCCACCGTCTCCGGCACGTGGCAGACGGCCCGCGTCACACATGCGCAACTCGAGACCCACGGCTCGATCGGCTGGCTCGACGACGACGGACGCCTCGTGATCCGCTCCTCCACGCAGGTGCCGTTCCTCGCCCGCGACGAGATCGCGCGCCTGTTCGACCTGGACCGTGACCGCGTGCGGGTGCTCGCGGCACGGCTCGGCGGCGGCTTCGGCGGCAAGCAGGAGATCTTCACGGAGGATCTCGTCGCGCTCGCGGTGCTCAGGACCGGCAGACCCGTCGCGTACGAGTTCTCGCGCACCGACGAGTTCCAGCGCGCCGCCGTCAGGCACCCGATGCGGGTGTCGGTGACGCTGGGTGCAGACGCGGACGGGGCGCTCACGGCCATGCAGCTCGACGTGCTCAGCGACACCGGCGCCTACGGCAACCACTCGCGTGGCGTTCTCTTCCACTCCCTCGCCGAGTCGACGACGATCTACCGCGTCCCGCTGCGGCGACTGGATGCGGAGGTCGTGTACACGAACACGGTGCCGTCCGGCGCGTTCCGCGGCTACGGCCTCGGCCAGGTGATCCTCGGCGTCGAATCGGCGATGGACATGCTCGCCGAGAAGCTCGGTCTCGACCCGTTCGAGCTGCGCCGACGCAACGCCATCAGGGAGGGCGACGATCCGGGGCACGACGACCTCGTGTGGGGAAGCTACGGCTTCGACCAGTGCCTCGACCTGGCGCAGGACGCGCTTCGCCGAGGCAACGGCCAGGCGGCCCCGCCCGGCTGGCTCGTCGGCGAGGGGGTCGCGGCGGCGATGATCGCCACCATGGCGCCGTTCGGGCACATCGCGCACACGACGGCCACGCTTCGGGCCGACGGCACGTACCTGCTGCGCACGGGGACGGCCGAGTTCGGCAACGGCACGACAACCGTGCTCAAGCAGATCGCGGCGACGGATCTGAGCACGAGCTTCGAGCGGCTGGAGCTGTGGAACTCGGACACGGATGCGGTGGAGCACGACACGGGCGCCTTCGCATCCGCGGGCATCACGGTCGCGGGCAAGGCGCTGCACGCCGCCTGCCAGACCCTGGCGATGCGGATGCGGGAGCGGGCCGCCGAGCTCACCGGGTCGGCCCCGGACGGCGGCGAGCTCACCGCGGACGGGGTGCTGACGCCCACGGGGCTCGTCACCTTCGCGCAGCTGGCAGCAGAGGAGAACGGCGGGGAGATCACGGCTGACGGCAGCGAGCTCGGCGCGCGACGCTCGCTCGCCTTCAACGTGCACGCCGTGAGGCTGGCCGTCGACCCGGAGACGGGAACGGTGCGCATCCTGCAGTCGGTGCACGCCGCCGACGCCGGGTACGTCATGAACCCCGCCCAGTGCCGCGGGCAGATCGAGGGAGGCGTCGCGCAGGGCCTCGGCAGTGCGCTGTACGAGGAGGTGACCCTCGACGATGAGGGGCGCGTCGCCAACCCCGTCTTCCGCCTCTACCGGGTGCCGCAGTTCGCCGACGTGCCCTTCACCGAGGTGTACTTCGCCGACACGAGCGACGACCTCGGGCCGTTCGGCGCGAAATCGATGAGCGAGTCGCCGTACAACCCCGTCGCTCCCGCGATCGGGAACGCCATCGCGCGCGCCATCGGCAGTCGCCCGTTCGAGCAGCCCTTCAGCCGCGACCGGGTCTGGCGGATTGCGAATCACGCCCGTAACACCCACGAACCCGTCCCCGAAATATGAACTGCCTAATGTCGCGGCTAGGGAGTGTCAGGACGAGCTGAGCAGGCGAGACACCGTCAGACACGACCCAGCCCACTGCAGTCAAGGAGATCCGATGCACACACTCACCAGACCACGCCGACGCGTCACCGCGGCCCTCGCTCTCGCAGCCACCGCCGCGCTTGCCCTCACCGCGTGCTCACCGACCGCATCCGAGACGTCCCCAGGGAGCGCATCCGTCGACCACGGCGAGATCAGCGTGCAGTACTCGTGGATCAAGAACGAGGAGTTCGCGGGCGAGTACTACGCCTACGACAACGGCTACTACGACGAGGCGGGGTTCTCCGCGGTGCAGGGCATCGCCGGCCCCGACACGGGCGTCGCGAAGCTGCTCTCCGGTTCGGTGCAGTTCGCCCTCAGCGACGCCGCCTCCGTCGGTGCCGCGGTCGCCGAGCAGGACGCGCCGCTGAAGATCGTCGCGACCACCTTCCAGAAGAACCCGTTCACGGTGCTCTCGCTGACGGACAAGGGCAACATCGCGACGCCGCAGGACCTTATCGGCAAGAAGATCGGCGTGCAGGACTCGAACGCGTCCGTGTTCAAGGCGCTCCTCGCCGCGAACGACATCGACGAAGACCAGGTGACCGTCGTCCCTGTCGACTTCGACCCGACGCCTCTCATGAACGGGGAGGTCGACGGCTTCATGGCGTACCTGACGAACGAGGCCATCACGGTCGAGATGGAGGGCTACGAGGTCACGAACCTCGCCTACGCCGACAACGGCCTGCCGTACGTCGCCGAGGCGATCACGGTGACCCAGCAGTACCTGGATGAGAACCCCGACCTCGTGAAGGCGTTCCTCATCGCCGAGATCAAGGGCTGGACCGACACGTTCACGCAGCCGACGGATGACACCGTCACGAAGGTGACCGAGCACTACAACGCCTCGGCCGCAGCGGGCGACCTCACCTTCGGGGAGCTCGACCCCGCCAAGGTGAAGGCGGGCCTCGAAGCCCAGGCGGCGCTGATCTCGACCCCGGAGACTGAGGCGAACGGCCTGTTCACCATCTCGGACGAGCTCAAGGCCCAGTCCATCGCATCCCTCGCGGCCGCAGGGTGGGAGCTCGAGGTCGACGACCTCTTCGACACGACGATTCTCGACGAGATCTACACCGAGAACCCCGAGCTGAAGAACTACCAGCCCTAAGCTCATGACCCTCACCGATACAACGACGGATTCCGGTGCCGCAACCGGCACCGGGATCCAGATCTCCGGAGTGTCCAAGTCCTTCGACCTGCGCGGCGGGAAGTCGCTGCTGGCGCTGCAGGACACGGACCTGCACACCGACAAGGGCTCGTTCCTGGCGCTGCTCGGCCCCTCCGGATGCGGCAAGTCGACGATCCTCCGCATCCTCGCCGCGCTCGACCACCCGACGACCGGCAGCGCGCTCGTCGACGGGCAGACGCCCGACCAGCTGCGCGCGAACAGCGAGCTCGGGATCGCCTTCCAGGACCACGCGCTGCTTCCCTGGCGGAGCATCCGCAAGAACATCGAGCTGCCGTTCGAGGTCGCGGGGCGACCGGTCGACAAGGCGTACGTGGATGAGCTGATCGCCCTCGTGGGGCTCAGCGACTTCGCGAACGCGAAGCCGGCGCAGCTCTCTGGCGGCATGCGGCAGCGGGCCTCGATCGCGCGGGCCCTCGTGCTCAAGCCGTCGGTGCTGCTGCTCGACGAGCCCTTCGGAGCACTCGACGACATGACTCGGCAGAACCTCAACCTGGAGCTGCTGCGCATCTGGACGGAGAAGCCCGCGACGACGCTGCTCGTCACGCACGGCATCAGCGAGGCGATCTTCCTCGCCGACCGGGTCGCCGTCATGTCGGCGCGCCCCGGCCGGGTGCAGGAGATCATCGAGGTCGACCTGCCGCGGCCGCGCACCCCGGAGATGATGCGCACTCCAGAGTTCCACGCGCTGGTCGACCGTGCCTCCGAGCTGCTGTTCGGCGTGCACGGGCACGCAGAAGCCGAGGCGTGACGGTGGCGAGGGAGCGCATCCCAGGCTGGCTCGCCGCGCTCATCGGCGGGGTCGCCCTCGTCGCGATCTGGTGGCTGGCATCGGCAACGGCGTTCCGGCCGCAGGAGGGCACGAGCTTCACGCCGGTGCCCTCACCGCTGGCCGTCATCGACTGGCTGTTCGTGCAGGGGAACATCGCGGGCACCTGGGGCGTCTTCGCCCCGACGGTCACCGCGGCTGCGATCGGCTACGTGTGGGGCAACGGCATCGCGCTGCTCCTGGCGACCGTCGTGCTCGTCTTCCCCCGCCTGGAGACCGTCATCACGCAGATCGCCGTCGTCACCTACTGCCTGCCGATCGTCGCCGTCGGCGGCATCTCCATCGTGGTGCTCGGCGGCGCGAAGAGCCCGGGCGACCCCTCGGAGACGGCCGTCTTCCTCGCGGCCCTCGTGTGCGTGTTCACGACCGTCGTCGGCGCGACCCTCGGGTTCAAGTCCGCGGACAAGGCCTCGCTCGACGTCGTCCGCGTCTTCGGCGGCGGCTCGTGGATGCAGATGCGCAAGGTCCGTCTCGTGGCCGCGCTGCCCGCCATCCTCAACGCGCTCCAGATCGCCGTCCCGTCGGCGTTCCTCGGCGCCGTGCTCGGCGAGTACCTCGGCTCCATCACGGCGGGAGTCGGGCCCACCCTCATCCGCCTGCAGGGGCAGCTCGACTCCGCCGGAGTGTGGTCGGTGTTCCTGCTGTGCGCCGTGTTCGCGCTCGCCGCGTACGGGCTCTTCGGGCTGGTCATCCGCTTCATCACGCCGTGGGTCTCAGGGAAGGCAGTGCGATGACCGTGATCGTGCAGGACGAGCAGACAGCGACGACGGCCGATCACGCCGCCGAGACGCGGATCACGCGCGAGCGGCGCAGCGCGCTCCGGAAGACGGTGCTCCGCTCGCTGGGCTCCGCAGGCATCACGCTGCTCGTGCTCCTCCTGCTCTGGCAGGCGGTGGTGAGCCTCACCGGCATCTCCTCGTTCATCGCGAAGGGGCCGCTCGACGTGTGGCAGTTCCTGTTCGCGGGCGAGGACGCCGCCGAGCACCGCGCGCAGATGTTCCCCCTCGTGGGGCAGACGCTCATGGACTCGGCGCTCGGCTTCGTCGCAGGCATGGCCGTCGCCATCGTCTTGGCGATCGCCTTCAGCCTCTCCAGAGCCATCGAGGCCGGCGTCATGCCGCTCGTCCTCCTGCTGCGAACCATCCCGCTCGTCTCCATCGCACCCGTCATCATCCTCATGACCGGCCGAGGGACCACGGCCTCCGTGGCGGTGATCGGGACGATCGTCGTGCTCTTCCCAGCGCTCGCGAGCGTGCTGTTCGGCCTCAGCCGTGCCAGCCAGGAGAGCCTCGACGTCGTGCACGTCTTCGGTGGCGGCCGGCTCGCCGGCCTCACGAAGGTCAACCTGCCCGGGGCGCTCCCGTCGATCTTCGCGGCCGCCCGGGTCTCCGTGCCGGGAGCCGTGACCGGTGCGCTGCTCGCCGAATGGCTCTCGACCGGGACGGGCATCGGCGGGGCGATCCTGAAGTTCAACGCGCAGGCGCAGTTCGCCGAGCTGTGGACCTCGATCGCGCTCATCACCATCATCACGCTGGTGTCGTACAACCTCGTGCAGATCGTCGAGAACATCGTCCTCGACCGCATGGGGATGGGCGTCTCCCAGCGCTGAGCCGCCTGCGCTCGAACCTCGCGGCCGGGAGCATCCTCCCGGCCGCGACGTCGTTCAGTGCGGGTGGCCGCGCAGCGGGATGATCGCCGCCGGCAGCTCGTGGAGCCTCGCCGACGCCTCCTCGGCGAGGGGGTTCGTGGATGTCCCGTCGCGGTTCACGAGCTGACCGCCCACGTAGACGGCCTTGAGGTTCCGGGGGCTCATCGCGAGCACGTACGACCGCACGGGGTGCCAGAGCGGCCCGACATCGGGGGAGCGCGGGTCGACGATGACGAAGTCGGCGAACTTGCCGACCTCCAGCGAGCCGACCCGGTCGGCGACCCCCATGATCTCGGCGCCGCCGAGCGTGTGGAGGCGCAACATCAGCTCGGGCATCATCGACAGGGGATCCTTCGTGCGCGAGCGCTGCATGTAGATGCCCATGCGCATGTTCTGCCACGGGTCGCTCACGTCGGTGCAGGCCTGGTCGTCGAGGCCGACGCCGACCTTCATGCCGAGCTCGAGCATCTCCGGCACGAGCGCGACGCCGGAGGCGAGCCGCCCGTTCGAGGCCGGCTGCCACGACATGCTCGCCCCGCGAGCGGCGGCCTCGGCGAGGATCTCCGGGGTGGTCTGGATGAAGTGCCCGAACATGAGGCCCAGCTCGAGGGCCCCAGCATCCCGGTACAGGGCGAACTTCGCCTGCTGGTGCTCGACGGCCTCTGGCGACTCGAGGAAGTGCGCCTGGTTCGTGATGCCGAAGCGACGCATGGCCTCGGCTTCGAGTTCGGCGGCATCGGCCCGCGGCGACCATTGCACCTGGCCCATGATGGACGAGCCGAGGGCGTATGCCGGGTCCATGGCCCTCGTGTGGGCGACCTCCGCCTGGAGCCGGTCGAAGATCTCGTCGTCGCTGCCGACGGTGGCATCCATCCCCGAGGCGTCGACGAAGCGGATACCGGAATCGAGCGTGCCGTCCGCCTGGCGGTAGTGGTACTCGAGGGGGCGGATGCCCGCGGTTCCCGTTCGCTTCCCGTCGACCATCGACTCCCACGCCTGCAGGGGGTCGGTGAAGTTGTAGGCGGTCGTGACGCCGTTGGAAAGGAAGTCGAGCGAGCCGTGCAGGGTCGACCAGTACAGCTGCTCCGGCGTCATGTGCGCGGTCGTGCCGAGCATGGAGTCGCACCAGCCGTACAGGGTGTCGGCGACGCCGAGGCCCCTGAGGCCGCTCGTGAAGAGATGCGAGTGGCTCGACACGAAGCCGGGGGCGACGAATCTGCCGGCCACGTCGAGCGTCTCGTCGGCGGTGACGGACGGCGTCCCGCTCCCGATCGCGGCGATGCGGCCGTCTTCGACGAGCATCCATCCGTCTTCGATGTAACCGGCATCCGTGGAGCCCGTTGGGATCGTGATGAGGCGCGCGTGGGTGACAAGAAGGGACATGCTCGCAACGCTAGCCAGCCCATGTTTCGGGCCTGTCACGACTCGGAGGCGCCCCGGGGCGAGTTGCGTTTCAGACCTCGAAGAGGCTGTGCACGGGGCCGGCGACCTGCTGCCCGTCGAGGTCGACGAGCTCCATGAGGACGGCCGTGCCCACGAGCGCGTAGCCGAGCTGCTCGAGGAGCTCCTGGCCCGCACGGAGGGTGCCGCCCGTTGCGAGGATGTCGTCGACGAGTAGGACACGGGTGCCGGCCGGCAGGTCCTGTGCTGCCTCCAGGCTGTCCGATCCGTACTCGAGGTCGTACGTGATCGACGCCGCGGGTCGAGGCAGCTTCCCCGCCTTGCGGATGGGAATGAGGCCGACGCCCGCGGCGTTGGCGATGGCGCCGGCGAGCAGGAACCCTCGCGCCTCGACGCCCGCGACGACGTCGAAGGTGTCGGCGAAGGGCTCGATCACGGCGGCGACGGCGGCGCGCAGGGCGGTGCCGTCGGCGAAGAGCGGGGTGATGTCACGGAATTGGATGCCCGCTTCGGGGAAGTCCGGGATAGTCGCGATGAGCGACTCGGCGCGCGCGAGCTCTGGGGTCACGGTTCCAGGATACGTGCGATCCGCATCAGTCCGCCGCGATGAAGGCGCGCAGGATCGACCGGTGGTCGTCGGCGCGGGACGCCCACGCGAGCTCGCTGAATGCGTCGGTCTCGTCGAGCTCCAGCACTGCGATTCCGGGCGGTGGGACGAGCACCGTGCTCGCCGGGGTCACGGTTACGCCGATGCCCGCCGCGACCAGATGCAGCAGGGTCGTCCAAGTGCTTCCCGTCTGCACGATGGTCGGTGCCCGACCGCCAGCGAGCACGGGTGCCAGGTTGCGCTCGGTCGCGAGCTCGCCGGCCTCGGCGGGAAAGAACACGAACGGGTCTCCGGCGAGCTCGCTGGCGCGGATGCTGCCACGGTCGGCGAGCGGATGCGTGTGCGGCACCGCGGCTACGAAGCGCTCCCTGCGAAACGGCGTTAGCCGCACCCCGTCGACGACGTCCGGGTCGCGCACGATCGCGAGGTCCAGCTCACCCTGCGCGACTTTCGCGGTGAGCCTCGCCGTCCATCCTTCGACGAGCTCGATGTGCACGCCCGGGAACTCGGCCCTGAAGCGCTGGACATGTTCCACCGGCCCGAGCGGGAGTGCGGAGCTGACGAACCCGACGTCGAGCCGCCCCTGCTCGCCGCGTCCGACGCGCGCGACCTCGTCGATGACGCGCTCGGACTGCGCCACGAGCGAGAGGGCGCGTTCACGCAGCACGGTGCCCGCTGCCGTGAGCTTCACGCTGCGCGAGGTGCGCGCGAAGAGCTCGACGCCGAGCTCGCCCTCCAGCCGCCTGATCTGCTGGGAGAGTGCGGGCTGGGCCACGTGCAGTGTCGTCGCGGCACGGCCGAAGTGGAGTTCATCGGCGAGTGCGAGGAACGAGCGGAGCACTCGAATGTCGAGATCCATGCATCCAGCTTATGGATGCTTGTGCATCCGTATTGGACTCGTTGGCTCCGATTCAGGAAACTCAGCACATGACAACGCAGACCATCACCATCGCCCCGTTGCAGGACGAGGCGGACGCAGTGGCCTTCCGCACCCTCAACGAGGCGTGGATCACCGAGCACTTCGCACTCGAGGATGCCGACCGAGCGGTGCTCGCGGACCCTCAGCGCGCGATCGTCGACCAGGGCGGGACGGTGCTCATCGCCCACGCCGGTGAGCAGCGCGTGGGCTGCGTTGCGCTGCTGCGCGTGGGAGATGGGCTCGCCGAGCTGGTCAAGATGTCGGTCGCGCCTGAGGCCCGCGGGTCCGGCATCGGGCGGATGCTCATGACAGCGGCTATCGACCACGCGCGCGAGCAGGGCCTCACGAAGCTCATGCTCGAGAGCAACCGGTCGCTGACGCCCGCCGTTCGCCTCTACGAGTCCGTCGGCTTCCGCCACGTGCCCGCATCCGCGCACGCCCCGACCCCGTACTCGCGAGCCGACGTGTTCATGGATCTCGACCTGGTCTGAGCGTCGTCGCAGGGTGTGGGCCTCCTCGCCTGGTCTGGAGGCGGGCCCACGATTCCCATCGCGCCCAGCCCGCCCAGCGCGCCCAGCGCGCCCATCGCGCCCAGCCGTCCGGAGCTGAGTTGTGGTCGCTAAGAAGCGATCTTGGCGACCACAACTCAGCCCTGGGCGGGGCGGGGACGCGGGCGGGGACGCGCGCCGTCACGCGGGGCGGGGACGGGGGCGGTCAGGCGCGGGGTGCGGTCGAGGCGCGGGCGACGAGCTCAGGGGTGAAGCGGATGTGCTCGGGGGTCGACTTCGGGTCCCGGGCTGCGGCGACGAGCAGGTCCATGGCCTTCGAGCCGATGAGGTGCGCCGGCTGGTGGATGGAGCTGAGCGAGGTCGAGGCGAAGGCGGCGAAGTCGATGTCGTCGTAGCCGATGAGCGCGATGCTCTCCGGCACCGTCGCGTGGCTGGTGCCCTGGAGGCTCTGCAGGAGCCCGAGCGCGAGCATGTCGTTCGCCGCGAAGACCGCGTCAGGGAGGTCGGCGCCGTTGCGCTCTGCGAGTTGCAGCCCCGCCCGCCTGCCCTCTGACATGGAGAGCGCATCCGTCGTCAGCACCTCGAGCGTCGCGCCCGGGACCTCGCGCACCGCGTCGCGGGCGCCCTCGAAGCGGTCGGTGACCTGCTGGATCTCCATCGGCCCGCCGAGGAACGCGACGCGGCGGTGCCCTGTCTCGAGGAGATGCTCGACGGCGATGCGGCCGCCGGTACGGTCGTCGACGGCGACGGACGGGTAGCGTTCGTCGGCGCTCTCACGGTCGACGAGCACGACGGGGGTTCCGCGCTTGTGGAGTCGCTCGAGCTGGGGCATGTTGGCGGCCATGGGGGTGACGAGCACCCCGAAGACCCGCTGCTCCTCGAAGAGGCCGAGGTGGGTGCGCTCGCGTTCCTCCTGCTCGTCGCTGTTGGCGACGAGGACGGAGAAGCCGAGCTCCGCGGCGCGCTCCTCGGCGCCTCGCGCGACCTCGGTGAAGAACGGGTTGCGGAGGTCGAGGACGATGAGGCCGACGGTGCGGCTCTCGCCGGCGCGCAGCTGCCTGGCGGCGTCGTTGCGCACGAAGCCGAGCTCCTCGATGGCGGATTGCACCTTGTCGACGGTGGCCTTCGAGACCTTCTCTGGGTGGTTCAGCACGTTCGAGACCGTGCCAACGGAGACGCCTGCGAGTGTCGCGACGTCGCGCACGCTGACTGCCATGGGCCTCCTTCGGTGTACAGCGATGCTAGGGCACGCGGGGTCTGCGGGTTGGGTGCCTCGCTCGTGGGCGGCAACTCCGAGGGCCACGGAGGCTCGCCGCTCAGGCCTCGTCGAGCAGGTGGGTGATGCGTTCGGCGTTGAGAGGTGAGTCGGAGAGGAGGATGCGCCAACGCCACGTCGCGCTCTCGCCGGGCCCCAGCCTCCACTCCTCGTGGAAGAACGGGGCCGCGCAGAGCATGGGGGTGGTGTCGTTCCGCACGAACCACGGGGTGGGGGAGACCGGGTTCTCCGGATGCGGGCCCATGACGACGGTCGCGGGTCCGCTCTCGAGACCCAGCCAGGCGGCTTCCGCGCCGTGCAGGGTGGCCTCCGGATTGGCGGGCAGCAGTGGCGACAGCGGGCGCGCACCCGAGAAGCTGGGGTGCAGCCGCAGGAACAGTCCGCCGTAGCCGGCGTCCGGGCGGCCGGCGGTCGTGGGTGAGCCGAACGCGAGCTCGACATCGCGGAGGTTCGTCCAGCGGCTGCTGACATCGAGGACGCCGAGGCTGCGCCCGTCGTCGTCGCGGATGCTCGCGTCGAGCATTCGCTCTTCGCGCAGGAACGCGGAGCCGTCGGCCTCGCGCCACGTGAGCTGCGTGCCGTCGACCGTCTGCGTCTCGTCGACCGTCTGCGTGCCGTTGTTGTCGAGCTGCACGTAGCCTCGACCATCCACCCACGTCACGCCGCCCCAAAGGTTGACGTCGTGAGCGGCATCGCCGATGCGGATGTTCGCGACGGTCACGGAGAGGCCCCAGTGCCAGGTGTGGTCGGCGGGCCGGAAGTCGCTCACGACGGTGCCCGCCGGGGTGCGCAGCGGATGCACGTAGGGGCGGGGTGACTCGATCGGCAGCGCGCTCGGGTCGTGGTGCACGACAGTGCCGAGGCCGAAGGCCAGCTCTTCGCGGGAGGGGGAGCTCATGACCGGCGCTCGTCGCGCACCTGTGCGGACATCTGTCCGCGCAGCTCGCTCGATTCCCTGACCTCACGGAGGGCGACGGCGGCCGAGCGCTCGCTCGACGCGTAGAGGGCGGCCACGATCTCCATGGATCTGGCGGGCGCGGAGGCGACGTCTGGCAGCGCGGCCCCCGCCGCGAGGGCGGGGTAGACGGCGTCGATGTAGGCGTCGTGCCCGCTCGGCTGCTCGGCCGCGGGGAACGTCCAGCCGCTCGGCGCATCCGCCCCTGGGCGTGGAGTGATGCGCCAGTTGGCGTGCCCGTGCCCGTAGAGGTGCTCGAGCTCGACCGTCGCGAGCTCGGTGTCGACGCGGATGGAGCTCACCTGCCTGGGTGAGACGGCGCTGGTCATCGCCGTCGCGACGACGCCGGACTCGAAGCGCAGCACGGCCGTCGAGACGTCTTCCGTCTCGATGTCGCGCGCGAGGCGCCAGGTCTGGCCCTGCACCTCATCCACCTCGCCGAGGAGGTAGGCGAGCAGGTCGAGCTGGTGGATGCCGTGGCCGAGGGTCGTCCCGCCGCCTTCGTTCGCCCACGTGCCTCGCCAGGGCGCGGCGAAGTACGTGTCGTCCCTGAACCAGAAGGTGTCGCAGCGGGCGAGGAGTGGGCGCCCGAGGCGGCCGTCGTCGAGGAGGCGCTTGACGTGTGCCGTCGCGGTGCCGGTGCGCTGCTGGAAGACCACGGCGAGGTGCCTGCCTGCGGCGTCGCCGGCTGCGATCATCCGGTCGACGTCGTGGAGGGTGAGTGCCGGCGGCTTCTCGACGACGACGTGAGCCCCGCGCGCGAAGGCGTCTTCGGCCTGGGCCGCGTGCCCTGCCGGAGGGGTGCAGAGGTGCACGACGTCGAGGTGCCCGTCTGGCAGCGAGGTCGCGGAGCGCGGGATGCCGTACTTCTGGGCGAAGGCGGCTGCCCGGTCCGCGTCGACGTCCACGGCGACCACCACGTCCGCGTCGTCCCTGGCCGCGATCGCTTCGGCGTGCAGTCGAGCGACGTCGCCGGTGCCCACGATGGCTGCGCGCATTCTCGTCATGGTGTCCTCGTTCCGTCGTGATGCAGTCTCGCCGATGTCGACGCTGCGGTGTCCTCGATGCCGGTCGAGGCCGTCCCCGCGCGGGGACGGCCTCGGTCAACGCTCCTTCGGGTCGCTTCAGTCGTGGTTCTCGATGTCCTTGCCGCGCGTCTCCGGAGTGAACAGCGTCGCGAGGGCCGAGACGGTGGCGATGGCGAGGGTGAGCCCGCCGACGACCAGCGGCACGTTGTCCGAGCCTGGAGGGGCGACGAACGTGAAGATCGAGGGCAGGAAGGCGACGATCATGAGGCCGACGTTCTGGGAGATCGCGAAGCCGGTCACTCGGGTCTGCGTCGGGAACAGCTCCTGGAAGAACGTCGCGAAGGTGGCGTTCCACATCTGGAAGAGCACGCCCATCATGAGGATCGCGAGCACGATCGTGAGCACGAGGTTGCCGGACTGGATGGCGGTGAGGTAGCCGATCGCGACGAGCCCGGATCCGAACGAGCCGACGATCATGAGCGTGCGGCGTCCGATCTTGTCGGAGAGCATGCCGAAGACGGGGATGACGATGACGGCCGCCACGTTGGCGATGAGCGGCACCCACAGGAAGGTGGAGGCGGGCATCGCGACGCCGTAGGCCTCCTGCGTCGCGAAGCTCGTTCCGAAGACGAGGGTCGTGACGCCGGCGACGTTGGCGAGGGTCATGAGGATGGCGCGGAAGACCGTCCAGCCGTTGTTCTTGAAGAGCTCGACGACGGGCGCCTGGCGGTTCTGGGCCTGCTGGACCGCGAGCGAGCGGGTGTAGGCCGGCGGCTCTTCGACGTGCTTGCGGATGAGGAAGCCGGCGAGGACGACGACGGCGCTCAGCATGAACGGGATGCGCCAGCCCCACTCGATGAAGGCTTCGTCCGTGAGGACCGCGGTGAGGGGGATGAACACCGCGGTTGCGATGATCGAGCCGGCCTGGGTGCCCTGCAGGCCGAAGCTCGCGAAGAACCCTCGTCGCCCGGCTGGGGCGTGCTCGACGATCATGGCGCTCGCACCGCCGAGCTCTCCGGCGACGGCGAAGCCCTGGATGAGGCGCAGGAACACGAGGATCAGGGGCGCCCAGAGGCCGATCTGGTCGTAGGTGGGGAGGAACCCGACGGCGAGCGTCGAGAGGCCCATGAGGAGCATCGCGATGACGAGCACGTTCTTGCGGCCGTGCTTGTCTCCCCAGTTGCCGAGCACGATGGCTCCGATGGGGCGCGCGACGTAGCCGACGGCGTAGGTCGCGAGCGAGGAGATGAGGGCGACGGTGGGGTCGCCGGTCGGGAAGAAGACGACGGGGAAGACCAGCGCCGCCGCCTGCGAGTAGAGCGTGAAGTCGTAGTACTCGAGGACACTGCCGATCCATCCGCTGAGCGCGGCCTTGCGGGGCGTCTTGCCCTCGTTCTCCTGTGACACCGCACCAGTGTCACTCTGTGTTCTCGTCATTGAAAATCCTCGTCATCTTTGACCATGTTCGATATCCCACTCGGAGTGGGTAAGCGCTTTCCACTTTGCCACTCGCTCTGAAACGTGTCAAGCGCGATCGCGACGAAGGTCTCAACCCGCCGCCTGTGCCCGGGAGCGCTCCGCCCAGCGCCAGGCCAGCGCGGTCACGATCACGACGGCGACGCCGATGGCCGTCTCCAGGATCCTGGCCAAGAGCAGGGTGAGATCGGGCTGCGGGTGCGCGAAGTCGAGCATGACCAGCGCCAGCGGAGTGACGAAGACGAGGGCGAGTCCGTAGTTGCGCACGACGAACAGCTCCGCGCACATCTGCAGCACGCAGATGACCGCGATCGTCACGAGCGGAGGCAGGTCGACGGCCATGATCAGCCATGCGACCCCGACGCCGGCGATGGTCCCCGTGAGGCGGTGGCCGGCCCGCACCAGCTGTTCGTCGGGGCCGGAGGTCGCGAGCGCTGCGGCGGCCGCGACCATGGCCCAGTAGGGGTAGTCGAGCCCGAGAGACGTGGGGATGAGTCCCGCGACGCCGACGACGAGGCCCGCCCCCACCGCCGCGCTGGCGTCCAGCCTCTCGGGTCGAGTCGGGGTGGCGGATGCTCGTGCCCGGCGCTCGAAGTCGCGGGCGGCTGGGCGGGTCAGGCCCGCGATGCCGACGATCAGGGCGAACGCAGCCGACGCGGCGGCCGTGCCGGCCGCGAGGAGCGCATCCGACTCTCCTCCCGGGATGGACGCCGTCGCGGAGAGCGCGAAGACGGGGAAGAGCGCGCCAGTCGGCTTCCATCCGAACCGCTGGGCGGCTCCCGTGATGACCGCCGCGTAGGCGGCGGTGGCTGGAAGGACGAGCCACTCGCGCTGCTCGGAGAGGCTCACCGCGGCACCGACGCTGACGGCGCCGACCATGCCGATGGCTACGCCGCTCTGCAGGCGAGCGCGGATCACGTGCGAGTGGCTGCGCCCGTAGAACGAGACGAAGGCGCCGAAGGTCGAGTAGAGCGCGAGCTCGACGTGTCCGATGCTCCACAGGATCAGGAGTGGGATGCCCACGGAGATGCCGGCGCGGATCGCGACGCGGTGCGCGCCGTTGTGGGGACCGAGGTCGAAGAGGCGGCGAGGGTGTGGCAGCTCGGCCATCGGGTGGGTTCGTGTCATGTGCGTGCGATGGTCCCTGCTCGTGCGGTGTCCTGGAATGCGCTTTCCGAGGGTAGTGGATGCGGGTTTCGCCCGTGTTCACGCGGATCGTCCGCCAGGCTCGCCCCGGTGAGCGCGCGTGAACCGCCGCGCGTGCTTGACACGATTCACTCCGGCTCGTAATCTGAGATCACTGAAACGATTCAATACGGTTCGGCGCGAACAGGCATCCCCTCTCGCCCACACACCGTGAATCGAGTTCCCGAAGCCGTGGACGACGTCGTTCGGCCCGGGAGCGCATCCGCAACCGACCAACGAAGGCGACGAACCGTGAGCATCCTCTCCGCAGACCAGCTTGCAGCGCTCGAAGGACAGGGCATCGAGCTCCCGTCCTGGGCGTTCGGCAACTCAGGCACCCGATTCAAGGTGTTCCAGACGGCAGGCACGCCGCGCGACCCGTTCGAGAAGATCTCCGACGCAGCACAGGTCAACACGTACACCGCACTCGCCCCGAGCGTGGCCCTGCACATCCCGTGGGACGTCGTCGACGACTTCGGCGCGCTCCGCAAGCACGCCGAAGACCTCGGCGTCGAGCTGGGCACGATCAACTCCAACACGTTCCAGGACGACGACTACAAGTTCGGCGCCCTCACGCACGAAGACGCAGCGGTGCGCCGCAAGGCCATCGACCACCACCTCCGCTGCATCGACGTCATGGACGAGACCGGATCGCGCGACCTGAAGATCTGGCTCGCCGAGGGCTCCAACTACCCCGGCCAGGCCGACCTGCGCGGCCGACAGGACCGCCTGCACGACTCGCTGCAGGAGATCTACGCTCGCATCGGCGACGACCAGCGCCTCGTGCTCGAGTACAAGTTCTTCGAGCCGGCGTTCTACCACACCGACGTTCCGGACTGGGGCACGAGCTACGTGCAGGTCGCGGCCCTCGGCGACAAGGCCATGGTCTGCCTCGACACCGGCCACCACGCGCCAGGCACCAACATCGAGTTCATCGTCATGCAGCTGCTGCGCCTCGGACGCCTCGGCTCCTTCGACTTCAACTCGCGCTTCTACGCCGACGACGACCTCATCGTCGGTTCGGCTGACCCGTTCCAGCTGTTCCGCATCCTCGCCGAGGTCATCCGCGGCGGTGGGCTCAACAACCCAGACGTGGCCTTCATGCTCGACCAGTGCCACAACGTCGAGTCGAAGATCCAGGGCCAGATGCGCTCCGTCCTCAACGTGCAGGAGATGACGGCCCGCGCGCTGCTCATCGACAAGGACGCCCTCACGGCGGCGCAGAAGTCCGGCGACGTGCTCGTCGCGCACGAGATCTACATGGACGCGTTCTCGACCGACGTGCGCCCCGCCCTCGCCGAGTGGCGCGAGTCGCGCGGCCTGCCCGCGAACCCGCTCGCAGCGTTCCGTGCATCCGGGTACGAGCAGCAGGTCGCCGAGGAGCGCGTCGGCGGCGTCCAGGCCAGCTGGGGCGCGTAAGCGTCACCCCTCACCGACCTCACGAGCTTCGAAGGAACTGACATGACGAACCCAGCAGCAGCCGATCTCATCTCGCGCAGCAACCGCCTCGGCGAAGACCCGAAGAACACGAACTACGCAGGTGGGAACACCTCCGCGAAGGGCACCGAGACCGACCCGGTGACGGGCGAGCCCGTCGAGCTGCTCTGGGTGAAGGGCTCCGGGGGAGACCTCGGAACGCTCACCGAGCAGGGCCTCGCCGTGCTCCGCCTCGACCGCTTCCGCGCGCTCACGAACGTCTACCCTGGCGTCGAGCGCGAGGACGAGATGGTCGCGGCCTTCGACTTCTGCCTGCACGGCAAGGGAGGCGCGGCCCCGTCCATCGACACGGCCATGCACGGCCTCGTGGATGCGGCGCATGTCGACCACCTGCACCCCGACTCGGGCATCGCGATCGCGACAGCGGCCGATGGCGAGGAGCTGACGGCGAAGATCTTCGGCGACAAGGTGGTCTGGGTGCCCTGGCGCCGCCCCGGCTTCCAGCTCGGCCTCGACATCGCCAACATCAAGGATGAGAACCCGCAGGCCATCGGCTGCATCCTCGGTGGGCACGGCATCACCGCGTGGGGCGACACCTCCGAGGAATCGGAGCGCAACTCGCTCTGGATCATCGAGACCGCATCGGCGTACATCGATGCACACGGCAAGGCCGACCCCTTTGGCGGCGTCGTGAGCGGCTTCGAGGCGCTCCCCGCCGACGAGCGCCGTGCGCGCGCGGCAGCCCTCACGCCGTCGATCCGAGCCGTCGCCTCGCACGACGCCCCCATGATCGGGCACTTCACCGACGATGAGCGCGTGCTCGACTTCCTCGCGAGCGAGAAGCTCACCGAGCTCGCCGCCCTCGGCACGAGCTGCCCCGACCACTTCCTGCGCACCAAGGTCAAGCCGCTCGTGCTCGACCTGCCCACGACGGCAACCGTCGAGGAGCAGCGCGCTCGCCTCGAGGAGCTGCACGCGGCGTACCGCGCCGACTACAAGGCCTACTACGACAAGTTCGCGACGGCCGAGTCGCCCGCCATCCGTGGCGCCGACCCGCTCATCGTGCTCGTCCCCGGCGTCGGCATGTTCTCGTACGGCAAGAACAAGCAGACCGCCCGCGTCGCCGGTGAGTTCTACCTGAACGCGATCAACGTGATGCGTGGCGCCGAGGCGCTCTCGAGCTACTCCCCGATCTCCGACGAGGAGAAGTTCCGCATCGAGTACTGGGCTCTCGAGGAGGCGAAGCTGCAGCGCATGCCGAAGCCGAAGACGCACCAGGGCCGCATCGCCTTCGTCACGGGTGCCGCATCCGGTATCGGCAAGGCCATCGCGACCCGCCTCGCAGCCGAAGGCGCGTGCGTCGTCGTCGCCGACCTCGACCTCGAGAAGGCGCAGGCCGCCGCCGCCGAGCTCGGCGGCACCGACGTCGCGATCGGCGTCGCAGCGAACGTCGCGGACGCCGCAGGCGTGCAGGCTGCCATCGACGCGACTCTCCTCGCGTTCGGCGGCATCGACCTCGTCGTCAACAACGCGGGCCTCTCCCTCTCGAAGCCGCTCCTCGAGACGACCGAGAAGGACTGGGACCTGCAGCACGACGTCATGGCGAAGGGCTCCTTCCTCGTGTCGAAGGCCGCCGCCAAGGCGCTCATCGAGCAGAAGCTCGGCGGCGACGTCATCTACATCTCCTCGAAGAACTCCGTCTTCGCTGGCCCGAACAACATCGCGTACTCGGCGACGAAGGCCGACCAGGCCCACCAGGTCCGCCTCCTCGCGGTCGAGCTCGGCGAGCACGGCATCCGCGTCAACGGCATCAACCCCGACGGCGTCGTGCGCGGCTCCGGCATCTTCGCGGCAGGCTGGGGCGCCAACCGCGCCGCGACCTACGGCGTCAAGGAAGAGGACCTCGGCCAGTACTACGCGAACCGCACCATCCTCAAGCGCGAGGTCGTTCCGGAGAACGTCGCCGACGCGGTGTACGTGCTCACGGGCCCCGAGCTCACACGCACGACCGGCCTGCACATCCCCGTCGACTCGGGCGTCGCGGCGGCCTTCCTGCGATGACCGAGTCTGCTGCGCAGGGATCGAGCGCCGCAGGCCGGGGCGGGGCGGAAGCGCCCCGCACGGTCGCGGCGGTCGATCTCGGAGCCACGAGCGGTCGCGTCATCACGGGCACGATCACCGACGGCGTGCTCACGATGCGCCACGAGGCGCGTTTCCCGAACAACCCCGTCCGCACACGCGACGGGCTGCACTGGAACCTCCTCGGCCTCTACCAGCATGTCCTCGACGGGCTGGCCGCTGCTGAGCGGGACGCGCCAGGCCAGATCGCGAGCATCGGCATCGACTCGTGGGCGGTCGACTACGCGCTGCTGCGCGAGGGTCGTGTCCTCGGGGTCCCGTACGCGTACCGCGACGAGCGGACCGCCCGGGGCGTCGAAGCCGTGCACGCCATCGCCTCCGCCGAGGAGCTCTACCGCCGCAACGGCCTCCAGCACCTTCCCTTCAACACGGTCTTCCAGCTCGCGACCGACGGTGAGCTGCTGGGCCTCGCCGACCAGCTGCTGCTCCTGCCCGACCTGCTCGCCTACTGGCTGACGGGCGCGCAGGTCGCCGAGCGCACCAACGCCTCGACGACGGGTCTGCTTCGCGCCGACACGCGTGAGTGGGATGCGGAGCTCGCCGAGCGCGTTGGGGTTCCCGCCCGCATCCTGCCGCACCTCGTCGACCCTGGTGCCGTGCTCGGCTCGCTCGAGGGCGAGGCGGCGCGCGTCGTCGGGCGTGACATCGACGTCGTCGCGGTCGGCTCCCACGACACGGCATCCGCGATCGTCGCCATCCCCAACGAGGGGCGCGACTTCGCGTACATCTCGTGCGGCACGTGGGGCCTCGTCGGCCTCGAGCTCGACGAGGCGGTCGTCACCGACGCCGCCCGCGAGGCGAACTTCACGAACGAGGGCGGCGTCGACGGCCGCGTGCGCTTCCTGCACAACGTCATGGGCCTCTGGCTGCTGTCGGAATCGCAGCGGCACTGGGAACCGGCCGCGACGGACGCGCAGCGATCGAGCACCCTCCAGCAGCTGCTCGCCGACGCCGCCCAGGTAGGCGGCGGCGTGCCGATCTTCGACGTCAACGACCCCGTCTTCATGGCGCCAGGCGACATCCCAGGGCGCATCGCCGAGTGGCTCACCCAGCGTGGCTTCGAGGCACCGACGACGCCAGCCGGCATCGTCCGCTCGATCGTGGAGAGCCTCGCGCAGGCGTTCGCCGAGGCCGTCACGACAGCCTCGGCGAACGCCGAGCATCCGGTGAGCGTCATCCACATCGTCGGCGGCGGATCGCAGAACGCGCTCCTCTGCCAGGCGACGGCCGACCGATCTGGGATGCCCGTGCTCGCGGGTCCCGTCGAGGCGACCGCGATGGGTAACCTGCTTGTGCAGGCGCGCGCGCACGGCTGGATCCCCGACAGTCTCTCTGAGATCCGGTCCATCGTCGCCAGATCGACGCAGATCATCCGCTACGACCCGAAGATCACCCGATAGAAGCAAAGGCAGCTGCCCCATGGTGAAACGTCAAGCCCCCAAGCCCCTCGAGCTGCTCGAGCTCATGCAGTTCAAGAAGCCCGACCTCAACGGCCGCCGCCGCCGCCTCAACTCGGCGCTGACGATCGAGGACCTGCGGCGCATCGCGAAGCGGCGCACCCCGAAGGCGGCGTTCGACTACACCGACGGCGCCGCCGAGGGCGAGCTGTCGCTGCGTCGCGCGCGCACCGCGTTCCGCGATGTCGAGTTCAACCCGTCCGTGCTGCGCGACGTCGCGAACGTCGACACGTCGAGCACCGTGCTCGGCGGGCCGATGGCGATGCCGTTCGCGATCGCGCCGACCGGGTTCACGCGCCTCATGCAGACCGAGGGCGAGACCGCCGGTGCCGGCGCTGCCGCCGCCGCGGGCATCCCCTTCACTCTGTCGACGCTCGGAACGACGACGATCGAAGAGGTCGCGAAGGTCAACCCGAACGGCCGCAACTGGTTCCAGCTGTACGTCATGAAAGACCGCTCGATCTCCTACGGCCTCGTCGAGCGCGCCGCGAAGGCTGGCTTCGACACGCTGCACTTCACGGTCGACACCCCCGTCGCAGGCGCCCGCCTGCGCGACAAGCGCAACGGCTTCTCGATCCCGCCGCAGCTGACCGTCGGCACGATCATCAACGCCATCCCGCGCCCCTGGTGGTGGATCGACTTCCTCACGACCCCGAAGCTCGAGTTCGCGTCGCTCGCGACGACGGGCGGCACGGTCGGCGAGCTGCTCGACTCGGCGATGGACCCGACGATCAACTTCGAGGACCTCAAGGTCATCCGCGAGATGTGGCCGGGCAAGATCGTCATCAAGGGCGTCCAGAACCTGGAGGACTCGAAGACGTTCGCCGACGTCGGCGTCGACGGCATCGTCCTCTCCAACCACGGCGGGCGGCAGCTGGATCGGGCTCCGATCCCCTTCCACCTGCTCCCCGCCGTTGCACGCGAGGTCGGCCGTGACCTCGAGATCGGCGTCGACACGGGCATCATGAACGGTGCAGACATCGTCGCGTCCGTAGCGCTCGGCGCGAACTTCACGATGATCGGCCGCGCCTACCTGTACGGCCTCATGGCCGGCGGGCGCGAGGGCGTCGACCGCACCATCGCGATCCTCTCCGACGAGATCATCCGCACCATGAAGCTGCTCGGTGCGCATTCCCTCGAGGAGCTGAACCCGTCGCACGTCACGCAGCTGAAGCGCTACGTGCCGACGACGTTCATCGAAGCGGCCCCCGACCGCGCGTAGCTCGTGCGGGGCTGCCCGGCCGAGGCGGCGCGCGGCCGGCGGATGCGCCCGCCGGCCGCG
>NZ_JADKSL010000030.1:0-28707 GCF_015351275.1 Pseudoclavibacter sp. VKM Ac-2867 | reverse complement strand
AAGGCCCGGATGCATGCATCCGGGCCTTCGTCGTTCGCGGTCGGACCGCGGTGCTGTCTCGGTGGCGGCTACTCCGCCGGCTGACCAGCCGCAGCCTTGTCGCCATGCAGACGCGAGGTCTCGTCGTGCCAGGCGACTGCCTGCTGGCGGAGCTTCTCTTCGTGGCGCGTCGCGTGGTGCGCGCAGAAGAGAAGTTCGCCTGCGCTCAGCTGGACGCGGACGTAGGCCTGAGCTCCACACGCGTCGCAACGGTCTGTTGCGGCAATTGGCGCCGAGTCGGTGCGCAGGGCCGTTGTGCTTTCCGTCATGATGCCTCCAAAGCTTCAGTGATCTGCCGATCAGGACAATTAGAGCACGGGCACCGGATTCCCGTGTGCTTTCCGCGGTCAGGTTCGCCCTGCGCGTAGCAGTGTTTCGCCCGCGTGACGACCCGGGGTCCGTCGTGGGCGCGTGAGATACTGGCCGCGGTCGGCGAGCAGGGGGATCCTCGCCGCAGACGCTGACGCGCACGTGGTTGCGCAGGATGAGGAGTGTGCATGGGTGGCAAGCTGCGGCGGATGATCGCCGTCGGTCTCGGACGGAGCGCGCGCGGAGCGATGCGTCTCCGCGGAGGCGGCTCAGCAGTCCCCGGCAGGGTGGCGCTCGCCATCTCCCCGGACTTCCTCGAGACGGCCGTGGCGAAGCTCCCGCTCGGCGTCATCTTCGTCTCCGGGTCGAACGGCAAGTCGACGACGACGCACTTCCTGACCCGGATGCTTCGGCGGCACGGGCTCAGGGTGTTCACGAACTCCTCCGGCGGCAACCTGCCGCAGGGCATAGCGTCGTCGATGCTTCCGGATGTGGACGTCAACGGCAACCTGCGAGCGGACATCGCAGTCCTCGAGGTCGACGAGGCGTACGGGCCCCGCCTCCTCCCGCACCTGCACCCACGCGGGGTGCTGCTCCTCAACGTGCAGGTCGATCAGCTGAACCGCTTCTACGACCCGTCTCGGGTCACTGAATTCCTCAGGACCATCGCGGCGGCGTGCGGCGACTTCAGCGTCCTGAACGCCGATGACGCATCGCTTCGCGGCCTTCCCGTGTCTCTGGATGCTCCGGTGACCTGGTTCGGGGTCGCTCCTGAGCTCATCGAGCAGTCCCCGAACGGTCTCTCCAACTTCGATGACATCTCAGCCGCGAGCGTTGAAGTCGCTGCTGGTGAGCGCGCTGTGCAGGTCGTGGCACTGCAGGGGCGCGATGCGACCCTGAGGATCGGCGACGAGGAGCTCGAGATCCGTCTCCCGGCGCGTGGCCTCCACTACGCGCTCGACGCTGCTGGTGCCGCAGCGACTGCTCAGCGCATCCTCGGCGATTCCTTCGTTCCCGCCCTCGTCGCGGAGGCGCTCGGCGAGTCGCAGACCGTGTACGGCCGTGGTGAGGTGATGAGTGTCCGCGGGGAGGACATCGAGATCATCATGATGAAGAACCCGCCGAGCCTGCAGATGAACCTCGATGCTCTCGAAGAGGCTCCTGAGCAGGTGTTCGTCTCCGTCGACGAGGGAACCCCCGACCCGTCCTGGATCTTCGGTGCCGATCTCAGCCGCCTCGAGCACGTCGACGTGGTCTCCGGTACGAAGGCCTGGCAGATCGCGACGAGACTCGGCTACGGCGACATTCCGGTCGGTCTCGTGGAGCCCAGCCTCGGGGAGGCACTCGACAAGTTCCTGGCGCTGCCCAAGCCCAGCCGTGGCATGAAGACCATGATCGTCAACTACGAGCAGATGATGTCGATTCGCCGACGACTCGGGCAATCGGGTATCGAGGGGAAGGTCAACTCATGAAGCTGCGAATCGCTCACCTCTACCCGGTGGAGCTCGGGATCAACGGAGATGTCGGCAACGTCACGGTGCTCGCGAAGCGTGCGCGCGTGCGCGGCTTCGACATCGAAGTGGTGAACGTCGGACGTGGGGCGGCCTCGCTGCCCGGCGACATCGACCTGCTGCACGTCGGCTCCGGCCCCCTTGCTGCTGTTCAGACCGTGCAGGCTGACGCGCTGCAGCACGCTGAGCAGCTCCGCGACCTCGTCGCTGCCGGCCTGCCGCTGCTCGCGATCGGCGGAGGGTGGGAGCTGCTCGGATCGAGCATCACCCACGACGACGGAGAGCTCACCGGTCTCGGCGTCTTCGCCTCCAGGGCTGTCCGAGAGCCGGCGCAGAGCGTCGCGGAGACGGTCGTGCGCACCCCGGGTGGACTCCTCGCGGGGTTCGCGAACCACAATGCCGTCACCTCTCTCGACGCGGGGTCGGAGCCGCTCGGCGAGGTTGTCCGTGGCTTCGGCAACGGCGGCTCAGCTTCGGAGAACAGCGGAGTCGAGGGCGTACAGCGCCTGGGCGCGATCGGGACGCACCTGCACGGCCCCATCCTCGCCTTGAACCCCACGCTGGCAGACCAGCTCCTGCAGCAGGCCGTGCATCGTCACGATGCTGATCGCACGCTCGGAGACGGCGGGGCGGAGCTGGAACGACTTGACGGCTGGTCGCAGAACGCACGCCACGCGTTGATGCGGAGAATCGGCGTCTCTGCTCCAGCAGTCTGACCCAGTGGCCTGACGGTCTGAGCGTCTGAGCGTCTGAGCGGGGCGCTGGCGTGCTTCATCGCATGCCAGCGCGTCGCTCAGCGGCGGCTGAAGCTCCGTGGGACCCGGGAGGTGAGTCCCGTCACGATCTCGTCGCCGACAGTGTCGCCCCACACTGCCCATTGCTCCGCGGTCGCCTCTCCCTGCGAGCCGTCGCCGAAGACGAGGCACGGTGCGCCCGCCGAGATGCCATCTGCATCGCTCGGGAGCGCGACGACCGTCTCGTCGACGCCCACCTCGACGACCGGTGCGACGTGCCCGTCGACAACCATGTAGGCGCCTGAGTCCGGGTCGGACTGGATCCCGTCACCGAAGCCCACGGCGATGCTCGCCAGCCCGTGGCGTGCATCCAGGACTGGGGCTCGCAGCTGCATGGCCGGCCTCAGCCCGAGGTCCGCAGCACTTCGATCGCCGAACGGCGAGATGCCGTAGGCGGCGATGCCGACCCTCACGAGGTCGAAGTGCGCCTCAGGAAGATCGATGACGGCCGCGCTGGCTCCGAGATGGAGCAGCTCGAACTCCGCGCCAAGGCTTCTGGCTTCCTCGACGGCCGCCTCGAACAGAGCCGCCGACGCGAGGTCGGCACTGTGCGAGGTGTCAGAGAGATGGCTCCACGCGGCGACGACCTCGAGCTTGCCGAGCGACTGCAGCCTGAGCGCCTCGGTGACGAACTCGGCCCAGCGTGGCTGGTCGGCGCCCCCGCGGTGCAGGCCGGTGTCGATCTTGAGGTGCACTCGCGGCGTGCGCGCCGCGCCGCTCGCCGCAATCGCCTCCAGCTGCCAGAACGTCTGCACGCCGAGGTCGACTCGCGCTTCTGCCGCGGCCGCGAAGTCGGTGTTCTGGCCATGCATCCACGCGAAGAGGGGGACCTCCACGCCTGCAGCGCGAAGGTCGATGCCAGCGGTCGACTCCAGAACGCCGAACGACGAGACCCCAGCCTCCAGCCCCGTGCGCACGACCTCGTGGAGGCCGTGCCCATAGGCGTTCGACTTGACGGCCAGCATGAACTGCGAGCCAGAGGCGAGCTTCTGCAAGGCGCGGATGTTGTGGCTGATGGCCTCGAGATCGACGTGCGCCGTTGCGCGGCTCATGTGTAGCTCCGTTCGAATCGGGGACTCATCCGGCTCGCGATGGCTGCAGCTCTCAGGCCGGTCGCATGTTGCCAGTCGAGGATGCTCGGCTCGCCGACGGCCGGATCGCCGAAGAGGGTCGCCAGCTCGCCTGGCTGCGCTTCTGCGCCGAGCAGGTCGACGGAGAACTGGTCCATCGAGATGGCGCCGACGATGGTGCGCGTCTTCCCGCCGATGAGCACGGACGCGGTGTTCGAGGCGCGGCGGACGACCCCGTGGGCGTAGCCGACGCCGACGAGTGCGAGCTGCGTCGCCTCCGTCGTGACGTAGCTGTACCCGTAGGACACGCCCTCGCCGGCTCCGACATCCTTCACGGCCAGGATCTCCGCGCTCACGCGCATCGCGGGCCGGTAGGCGCGATCGGTGAGCCCGAACAGGGAGCCGCCCGTGATCCTGTCGGAGTTCACGGAGTCCGCGTCGAGCAGCTTCGTGCTCAGATGCGACAGGGAGGCGCGGTCGAGCCCAGGGGAGACGACAAAGCCGTCGTATCCCTCGCCGTCGAGGGCTTCAGCGACGCGGAGCGCACCATGTCCGTAGGCGTCGGCACGGAGGTCGGCGTAGCTCGCCGTCTCCGAACCGAGGAGTCGGGTCGAGTTCTCGCGGATCGCGCGGAGGTCGATGTGGATGCGTCTGCGCACCGGCTCGGGAGTCTGCACGTTGTGCCCTCTCTGGTCGTCGCTGGCGTGGTCAGGCTAGCACCGGCGGTTCCGGGGGCCGCTGAGGCGCGCGTGGGGGCGCTGTGGTGTGGGAGCCGCGAGAAAGCCCGCATCCGGTCTACGCTCGAAGGTGGCCTGCCGCTGAACGCGGTTGGGCCGAGATCACAGGCACGATGACGCAGAAGAAGGACGAGGACCTCGGTGGCGAATTCCGGAGACGCATACTCAGCCAGACACCTCTCGGTGCTCGACGGGCTCGATGCGGTCCGGAAACGGCCGGGCATGTACATCGGCTCGACCGACTCGCGTGGCCTCATGCACTGCCTGTGGGAGATCATCGACAACTCAGTCGATGAGGCTCTTGCCGGTCACGGCTCACGCATCCGAGTCCAGCTGCACAGCGACGGATCCGTCAGCGTCGATGACGACGGGCGAGGCGTCCCCGTCGACATCGAGCCGAAGACCGGTCTCAGCGGCGTCGAGGTCGTCTTCACGAAGCTCCACGCGGGTGGCAAGTTCGGTGCGAGCAACTACGGGTCGGCGGGAGGCCTCCACGGTGTCGGCGCCTCGGTCGTGAACGCGCTCTCCGCGCGCCTCGACGTCGAGGTCGACCGGGGTGGGAAGACCTACGCGATGAGCTTCCGCCGCGGCGAGCCCGGCATCTTCGAGGATGGTGCCGGCGGGCCCAGCCCGACGTCGAACTTCGTCCCCTTCACCGACACGAGCGAGCTCCGCGTCGTCGGCAAGGCGAAGCGCGGCGTCACCGGCACGCGGGTTCGCTACTGGGCTGACCCGCAGGTGTTCATCCGCGAGGCAAGCTTCCAGACCAACGACCTCGCCGAGCGCGCGAGGCAGACGGCGTTCCTGGTGCCGGGCCTCGAGATGGTCATCGAGGACGCCCGCGACGATTCGGTCGCGCCCACGACGCAGCAGTTCCGCTTCGACGGCGGGATCACGGAATTCGCCGACTTCCTGGCACCGGACGCTCCGACGACCGACACCTGGCGCATCGAGGGGAGCGGGGAGTTCACGGAGACCATCCCGGTGCTCGACGACGAGGGCCTGCAGCTCGTGACGAAGGAAGTCGCGCGCACGATGCACGTCGATCTCGCGCTGCGCTGGGGCACCGGCTACGAGACCACCGTGAAGAGCTTCGTGAACATCATCTCGACGCCCAAGGGCGGATCTCACCTCGCCGGGTTTGAGCAGGGGATGCTCCGGTTCTTCCGGGCAGAGGTCGAGAAGAACGCCCGGCGCCTCAAGGTCGGCAACGACAAGCTCGACAAGGACGACATCCTGGCGGGCCTGACTGCCGTCGTGACGGTCCGCATCCCGGAGCCCCAGTTCGAGGGGCAGACGAAGGAGGTCCTGGGAACGCCAGCGGCCAGGGCGATCGTCCAGAAGGCCGTAACAGCAGGCCTGACCGAGAAGTTCTCGTCGACCAAGCGCCAGGACAAGGCCGAGTCCAACCTCCTGCTCGACAAGGTCGTGCAGGAGATGAAGTCACGCCTCTCCGCTCGCGCCCACAAGGAGACGCAGCGACGCAAGAACGCACTCGAGAGCTCCTCACTGCCGACGAAGCTCGTCGACTGCCGATCGAACGATGTCGCGCAGAGCGAGCTCTTCATCGTCGAGGGTGACTCCGCGCTCGGCACCGCGAAGCCGGCGAGGAACTCGGAGTTCCAGGCGCTGCTCCCCATCCGCGGCAAGATCCTCAACGTGCAGAAGGCCTCAGTCTCCGACATGCTCTCCAACTCGGAGTGCGCGTCGATCATCCAGGTCGTCGGTGCCGGGTCGGGACGCAGCTTCGACATCGGCCAGGCTCGCTACGGCAAGGTCATCCTGATGAGCGACGCCGACGTCGACGGCGCGCACATCAGGACGCTGCTGCTGACCCTCTTCTTCCGCTACATGAGGCCCATGCTCGACGCGGGTCGCGTCTTCGCGGCCGTTCCGCCCCTGCACAGGGTGGTCATCATGCATGCGGGCAGGAAGCCCAACGAGACGGTCTACACCTACTCGGAGAAGGAACTGCACACGCTGCTCTCGAAGCTCGAGAAGCAGGGCAAGCGGTATCAGGACCCGATCCAGCGCTACAAGGGCCTCGGCGAGATGGACGAGGACCAGCTCTGGAACACGACCATGGACCCGAGCGCGCGCCTGCTCAGGCGCGTCACGAACGCGGACGCGCACAACGCCGAGCGGGTGTTCGATCTGCTCATGGGCAGCGAGGTCGCACCTCGCAAGGAGTTCATCATCGAAGGATCCGAGCAGGTGGCTCGGGCGGACATCGACGTCTAGCTGCACGTCTCGGCGGCCAGGACGCCGTGAGCAAGAGGCCGGCACCCGATCGGGGCCGGCCTCATGCATACTGCGCGCAGCAGCTCAGTCTGTCGCCGGTGTCTCGGGGCTGCTCTGGGCTGACGACGCGTCGGCGGCGTCGGCGACCGGCGTCGGGTCTCCGATGCCGCGTCCGATGAGGTCGACGACCTGGTCGAGTGGCGTGCCAGACGCGTCGCGCTTCGCGCCGCCCGTCGGGAGGGCACGGATCGCACCGTCACGCGCGTTGCCGAACGGGGCGCCCGGGCCGACCCAGGCAGCGCTGAGGCGTCGCTCCCCGCGCAGGAGCCGCTGGGCCCGGACCCCGCCGGTCGCGCGTCCCTTCGCCGGGAACTCGCTGAGGCTGGAGACCTTCGCCGTGCCCGAGTCGGTGCCCTCGAGGGCGTCCTCGTTGCGCGCGACGCTCGCGACCTCGCAGATCTCGACGTTGGCGGCCGCGACGACGGAGAACGCGAGGACCACGGCGCCCTCGGAGACCTTCATGCCGGCCATGCCGGCAGCGGAACGGCCCTGCGGACGAACGAGCTTCCCGGAGAAGCGCAGCAGCTGCGCGTCATCGGTCACGAAGACGAGCGCATCCTCGTCTGACGCGAGCGCGGCTCCGACGACCTCGTCCCCTGCCTTGAGCGTCATGATCTCGAGCTCACGGTTCTTGCCGAAGTCGATGCCCGTCACCCGCTTGACGACGCCCAGCTTCGTCCCAAGCGCAATCGGCGTCTCCTGGTCGATGGGCACGAGCGCGACGACCTGCTCCTTGGGGCTCGTGAGCCCGATGAAGTCGTGTGCCTTGACTCCGGCGGAGAGCAGCACCGACCCCTGGGGGCTGGAGGGGAGGGCTACGACGGGTACGCGGATCAGCCGCCCGAGGTTCGTGACAGCGCCGAGCTCGCCTTGGACCGTCGTGGTGACGTGGGAGCGCACAGCGTCGTGCTTGCTGCGCCGCGACGGCTGCTGGAGGCGCGCATCGGCGTCGGCCGTGTCGACCCTGAGGAGCCGCCCCGTGGTCGAGAGCAGCACCTGGGTGGGCGAGTCCGCGAGCTGCAGCTGCGTGGTCTCGACCGCCTTGCCGCGCTTCGGCGGGGCGCCCTGACCCTCGGTGAGCAGCGTGCGTCGCGGTGTTGCGAAGCGATCGCTGGTCTCCTGGAGCTCGGTGCCGACCCGCGCGCGCAGCAGCTTCTCGTCGCCGAGCAGACGCTCGAGCTCGGCGATCTCCTGCTTGAGCTGGTCGCGCTCCGACTCGAGCTCGATGCGCGAGAACTTCGTGAGGCGGCGCAGGCGCAGCTCCAGGATGTAGTCCGACTGCAGCTCCGAGAGGTCGAAGACGATGCGCAGTCGCTCGCCAGCCGCCGAGGCGTCGTCACTCGACCGGATGATCTGGATGACCTCGTCAATGTCGAGGATCGCGACGAGGAGGCCTTCGACGAGGTGCAGGCGCTCGAGCCTCCGCGCGAGCCGGAAGGCGCTTCGCCTCCGCACCACCTGGATGCGGTGGTCGAGGTACACGCGGAGCAGCTCGATGAGCCCGAGCGTCTGCGGACCCCCGTTGACCAGCGCCACGTTGTTGATGTGGAACATGTCCTCGAGGGGCGTGTGCCGGTACAGCTGCTCGAGCACGGCATCTGGGTCGAATCCGGTCTTGATCTCGATGACGAGGCGCAGGCCGTGCTTGCGGTCGGTGAGGTCGGCGACGTCGCTGATGCCGGCGAGCTTCTTCGCTTGGACGCCGTCCTTGATCTTCTCGATGACCTTCTCGGGGCCGACCATGTAGGGAAGCTCGGTCACGACGATGCCCGATTTGCGGGCCGTCACGCGTTCCACACTCGCGGTGGCACGCGTCCGGAACGATCCGCGACCTCCCGCGTACGCATCCCGGATGCCATCGAGGCCCGTGATCCGCGCGCCGGACGGGAGGTCCGGGCCCGGGATGAACTGCATGATCTCCTCGAGCGTCGCACCGGGGTTCTCGAGCAGGTGCAACGCCCCGGCGATCACCTCTCCGAGGTTGTGCGGCGCCATGTTCGTGGCCATGCCCACCGCGATGCCACTCGCTCCGTTGACGAGAAGGTGCGGCCAGGCCGCGGGAAGCACCTCGGGCTGCGTGGTCGAGCTGTCGTAGTTCGGCACGAAGTCGACGACGTCCTCGTCGAGCTCCGCGGTGAGCGCGAGGGCGGCGGCATCGAGGCGCGCCTCCGTATATCGCGGGGCTGCAGGGCCGTCATCGAGCGAACCGAAGTTGCCGTGCCCATCGATCGTCGGCACGCGCTGGACGAAGCCCTGGGCCATGCGCACGAGCGCATCGTAGATAGCGGTGTCGCCGTGTGGGTGGAGGCGTCCCATGACCTCGCCGACGACGCGCGCCGACTTGACGTGCCCCCGGTCGGGTCGAAGCCCCATCTCAGCCATCTGGTAGAGGATGCGCCGCTGGACCGGCTTGAGGCCGTCGCGTGCATCCGGGAGCGCTCTCGCGTAGATGACCGAGTACGCGTACTCGAGGAATGAGGACTGCATCTCTGTCGAGACGTCGATGTCCTCGATGCGCTGCTCGCTCATCGAAGCGGAGCCGTCGTTGCGTGTTGTACTCATGTCACCTGTCGGGAGGGTCGTGCTTCGGCGCCCCTGTGGGAGACTGGGACGGATGTCGTCCATGCTATTCAGCGCGGCGAGCGGTCGCCCGACGCTCTCCGACGTGTTGCCGAATTCGCTCGCGTCTCTGCGGGGTGAGACCGGTTCCCTCGGGCTGCCGGAGACCCGCTCGGTCGTGGTCATGCTCGTCGACGGGCTCGGAGCCTCGATGCTCCGCGCCCGCACCGGGCACGCCAGGCGCCTCACGGCGGACTGGCGCAAGAAGGACACCGCCTTCTCGTTCCCATCGACCACCGTCGCCGGGATCACCTCGCTCACGACGGCGACTCGAGCTGGTGAGCACGGGCTGCTCGGCTACTCCCTCTTCGACCGGGCTGCTGGTGTCATCCGCAACCAGCTCTCGGGCTGGGGGGACGGGATGGACCCCGCGACCTGGCAGCTGCGCCGCACGATCTTCGAGGAGCTGCGTGACGGGGGCTCCGAAGTGCAGAGCATCGTCGTGGGTATGCCGCAGTACCGCGACTCAGGCCTCACGCACGCCTCCCTTCGCGGTGCCCTCTACCTCGAGGGCGGCACGATGCAGGAGCGGGTCGAGGTGACGCTGCGGGCACTCGACAACCACCCGCGCGCGCTCATCTACCTGTACAACGCGGAGCTCGATCAGGCGGGGCACGCCCACGGCTGGGAGTCGGACGCCTGGCTGGCACGCCTGGAGGAGCTCGACGCGGCCTTCGACGGACTCGCCAGGGGAGTAGATGCCGGCACCGGCATCCTCGTCACCGCCGATCACGGCATGATCGACATCCCCAGGCATCGGCAGATCGATGTCGACGACGACGACCCGCTCTTCGACGGCGTACTCGCCATGGCCGGCGAGCCACGGCTCCGCCACCTCTACCTCGAGCCGGGATCGCCGGCGGACGCGGCGGGAGAACTGCGCGACAGGTGGACCGCATCCCAGGGAACACGCGCCACGATCGTCACGCGGCAGGAGGCGGTCTCCGAGGGGTGGTACGGCCCGAACGTCGACCCCGTCGCAGCCGAGCGCATCGGCGATGTCGTCGTCGCGGCAACGAAGGGAGTCACGTTCTACGCCACCTCGATGCAGTCAGGTGCGAGGCTCGTCGTCGGACAGCATGGATCGATCACCCCGGAAGAGACGATCGTTCCGCTCATCCGTGCCGGAGCCTTCACCCGCTAGCCGCGCACCTACTCGTCGCTGCGGGTCCCGAAGACGATCTCGTCCCAGCTGGGCATCGCGGCGCGCCCGGAGCGTTTCGGCGAGTGCTTCGACGGTGCTGGTTCGTTCGCCTCGTGCTTTGGGTCATCGAGTCCGTCGAGCGGCACGTCGACCGCCCGCACCCCACCTGAGCCGAGATCGCTCGGCTCGATGGTCTCCGTCTCGAAGCTGTCCTCGTCCCGAACTCGGGGAGCGAAGAGCTTAACGGGCGTCTGCTCGGACGCTGGCGACTGATCATCGTCACCATCATGCGTCGAGCCCTGATCGTCGCCGTCCTCGGCGTCGTCCTCGAAGGACTGCGGGACGCGCTCTCCGCGACGCCGCCGGAGGGCCTCAAGGAGATCGGCCGTCTCGTGGTGCTGCTGCTCGGTCGCTCGCTCGAGTCGCGACGCCGCGGCACCGATCCAGGAGACCGGCTCCTTGCTCACCGGCTCCACGGAGGGAGCTGGTGAGGGCTCACGCTGCGGGGACTCCATGACGGCGCGGAGCCGGGGGCTGCCGAGCGACGCGGGTTCACCCTGCTGCGAGAGCATCGTCGCTGTCGGGTTCAGGGGGGTGAGCGCCTGAGTCTTCGGCTCGAAGCCCCACAGCGCCTCCCGTGAAATCTCGTCGACGGCGAAGGACAGGCCGATTCTCCAGCCCTCTTCATCGTCCTTCCAGGCATCCCAGATGACTGCGGCAGCTGAGGACGCCTCAAGGCGGTCGTCGATGACCTCGCCGAAGCTCGTTCCGTCCTGGCCGAGAGGGTCGGTGTCGGTCTTCAATCGAACGGTGACCGCGCGCGCCTGGCGCACGAGGTAGTCGCGCTCGGCGCGAACAGGTCCCTCGAAGCGGACCACGTCCTCACGGGCTGCCCCCGTGAGCTCAATGACCTCGTCGATGGTCTTCCCGGCGCGGATGAGCTGCTGGATGGCGCGCGGAGGCACCTTCGGCGCGTCGACGCGAGTGGAGATGCGCGGGCGCAGCGCGTCACGGAGCGCTTCGTCGATCACGACGCGGAAGCGCTGGCCGTCATCTCCGGACACGACGAGGGCACCTTCATCCAGGTCGATGAATCTGAGCTCATGCATGCTCGTACTCCTTGGCGTTGCCGATTCCTGGGCCACAGCATCACACGCGACGAGGGTGGAATCGGGGAGCCCCGGGGCGCGCCGTCCAACTCAGGCGTGGATTCGATCTCGCTCCGCGCGAACACTGCTCACTTCGGTTTGAGTTTCACCCCTGAGTCGTGCACAATTGCCGCGCCTGGGGGAGTTCCCCCCCATTGAAGAGATTTGGATAGGTATGGCGACCGACTACGACGCACCTCGCAAGACCGACGATGACGCAGAGTCCATCGAGGCGCTGAAGGAGCGAGTGCCGGATCGTCTCTCCGGCAGCGTTGACGCCGAAGATGCGGACAACCCCGGCAGCTTCGACCTCTCTGCGGCAGACCTCGCAGACGTTGAACTCGAGACCGTGGTGATCCCGCCGCAGGCCGACGAGTTCACCTGCGTCGAGTGCTTCCTCGTCAAGCACCGCTCGCAGCTCGAGAAGAGCTCGGCCCTCGGGCCGATCTGCCACGACTGCGCAACCGCCTGATCGTAGGCAGAGCACACGACCGAAGCCGCATCCCGAGGGGTGCGGCTTCGGTCGTTTGTCGGTGAGACAGGGGAACGCGGCTCAGTGTCGTGCGACCGGCGCGTCTCTCCGCATCAGCTCGTCTGACGTCTGTTCACAGCCCGGGCTTCGGTGATGGCGGCCGCGAGCTCGGTGGGTCGACGCGTGGAGATCAGCCAGTAGGGGACTGGGTCTGCGTCGTCGGTGATCTCGATCGTGAGTGAGGTCGGGATCCAGCCACGGATGCACAGCCAGGCACGCAGGTCCAGTTGGGGACCCGCGGCGAGACGAGCACGCTCACGGGTCGTGTGCGGGAGACACTGACCTGTGAAGCTCAGCGGCACGTGGGCGCCCGCGACCCTGACCTGGGTCGCCGTGACCTCGATGATGGGCGAGTAAGCCAGGACGAGCGTGAGGAACGCGGCGTAGAGCGTCACCGCGATGGCCGCGCCGATCCAGAAGTTGATCGGCGTGAACACGAGGATGACGGCGGGCACCATGAGGAAGCCGACGGCGTACACCCAGGCGGCTGGCCACAAGCGCTCGTGGAAGACAGGCATGGAGATATTGCATCACGCTTTGTCGTGCGCCGCTGTCAGATCACGATCCGGTCACGCCTCGGCTAGGCTCGTACGGTGAGCATTGCCATAGATGTGCCCGTCTCGGGCGTCCTCCCCACGTTCGCCCAGCCAGGCGACGCCGGGGCCGACCTGATCGCGACCGAATCCGTCACTCTCGCCCCCGGCCAGCGCGCCGTCGTGGGCACGGGGGTTCGACTCGAGCTTCCGGCGGGAACCGTCGGCTTCGTGATGCCGCGCTCGGGGCTGGCCGCGAAGCACGGCATCACGCTCGTCAACGCGCCTGGCACCATCGACTCGGGCTACCGGGGTGAGGTGAAGGTGATCATGCTCAACACCGATTCGTCCGAGAGCTACGCCATCGCGGCAGGCGATCGGATCGCGCAGCTCGTGGTCATGCAGCTCGCGCCAGTGCGTTTCATCCAGACCGAGCAGCTCTCCGCCTCGCAGCGTGGAGAGGGCGGCTTCGGCTCCACCGGCTATTCGTCTGACCAGGAGGCACCCAATGGGACTGTTTGATTTCCTCAAGAAGGAAGAAGAGAAGCCTGAGAAGGCCGACAAGCTCACCGTCGACGACGAGGGCATCGAAGAGGAAGAGCTCGACGACGCGGTCGATCTCGAAGACGACGATGACATGGATGCGAAGTCCGCGCCTGACGATCGCGAGACCCGCGGACCGTTCGACATCTCGGAGGCGAGCCCCGCGAAGCGCTACGTAGACCTGGGCGCGCTGCGCATCCCGGCTCGTGAAGGGCTCGGGCTCCGGCTCGAGGTCGAGGAGAAGACGAAGCGACTCGTCGCCGTCGCCCTCGACTACAAGGAGTCGACCATGCAGATCCAGGCGTTCGCTGCGCCTCGATCCACCGGACTCTGGCATTCGATCATGGCTCAGCTCGCAGAACAGGTCCGCAAGCAGGGCGGAACGGCGGAAGAGGTGGAGGGCATCCTCGGCCCCGTCCTCGACACGAAGATCCCGGTGGTCATCAAGGGAGCCGCGTCGAACCAGACCAGGTCCGCGCGCTTCTTCGGCGTCGATGGTCCGCGCTGGTTCCTCCGAGGCGTCCTGACGGGCAAGGCATTGCGCGACGAGGCCACCCGTGTCGAGCTCGTGGAGCTGTTCAGGAGCGTTGTCGTCGTCCGCGGTGAAGCCCCGCTGCCTCCGCGCGAGCTCCTCACGCTCGTCGTCCCCAAGGCAATGGCCGACCCGACGTCGAAGACAGCAACCGAGGACGCCGCATCCGGGGAGGCAGAGCAGGCATGACGCTGCCCGAGGACGACCGGCCCGAGCAGGCGGAGCCCTCCGCCGACGCGCCGAACAGGCGCAAGCTGGAAGACGTCGCGAAGTCGTCGTCGCTCGGCAGGCTCACGGAGGGCGGCATCTCTGGTGCGTCGCTCCTCGCTGCCATGGGCGGCGTGCGCGGCCTGATCGAGACGCTCCTTCCTGGCATCGTGTTCCTCGTGCTGTTCACCCTCGGTACCGAGCTGTGGATCGCGGTCCTCGCCCCCGCGGTCCTCGGTCTCCTGTTCATCGTGGTCCGCGCAGTGCAGAAGGAGCCCGTCGTGCCCGCGATCTCGGGCCTCGTCGCGCTCCTGATCTCCGGCATCCTTGCCATGACGACGGGCAGAGGCGAGAACTTCTACCTCGTCGGGTTCTACACCAACGCCGCCTACGGTGCGGCTCTGCTCGTCTCGGTCCTCGTCCGCTGGCCCGTCATCGGGCTGGTCACGGGGCTCATCACCGGGCAGGGGTCGAGCTGGCGCCAGGACCGCGCGATGCTGCGGTGGATGTCCGTCATAACGCTCGTCTGGGTCGGCTTCTTCGCGCTGCGACTCGTCGTGCAGCTGCCGCTCTACTTCGCCGGCAACGTCGAGGCGCTCGGCCTCGCTCGACTGCTCATGGGAACCCCCATGTATGCCGTCGTCCTCGTCGTGACGGTGCTCTTCGTCCGGGCGCTCCTGAGTGCGTCACGGTCGGGAACGCAGAGTGAACCAGGTAAAGTATCTTGATGTCAAGATAAAAGCGTCTCGATCAACTCAGGATCACCTTCGAGGCAAGCCACGGCGAGACGCGAGATGATTGCTGGGCGCGGGCCGCGCACCCAGAGTTGCAAAGAAGGAGCCGAGACGTGACCGCAGTCAACAGCTTCGGAGCCAAAGACACGCTCAGTGTCGACGGCACCGAGTACGAGATCTTCCGCATCGACAAGGTTGAGGGGTTCGAGAAACTCCCCTTCAGCCTCAAGGTTCTCCTCGAGAACCTCCTCCGCACCGAAGACGGCGCGAATGTGACCGCAGAGCAGATCCAGAAGCTCGGTTCGTGGGTGCCTTCGGCAGACCCGGACACCGAGATCCAGTTCTCGCCTGCGCGTGTCGTCCTCCAGGACTTCACCGGTGTTCCCTGCATCGTCGACCTCGCCACCATGCGCGAGGCCGTGACCCAGCTGGGCGGTGACCCCGAGAAGGTCAACCCGCTCGCGCCCGCTGAGCTCGTCATCGACCACTCGGTCATCGCCGACCTCTTCGGTCAGGCCGACGCGCTCGAGCGCAACGTCGAGATCGAGTACCAGCGCAACGGCGAGCGCTACCAGTTCCTCCGCTGGGGCCAGACCGCCTTCGAAGACTTCAAGGTCGTCCCCCCGGGAACGGGCATCGTCCACCAGGTCAACATCGAGTACCTGGCGCGCGTCACCTTCGTCCGCGAGGTGGGCGGCGTGCTGCAGGCCTACCCGGACACCCTCGTCGGCACCGACTCCCACACCACGATGGTCAACGGACTCGGCGTGCTCGGCTGGGGCGTCGGCGGCATCGAGGCAGAGGCGGCCATGCTCGGCCAGCCCGTGTCGATGCTCATCCCGAAGGTCGTCGGCTTCAAGCTCAAGGGCCAGATCCCCATGGGCGTCACCGCGACCGACGTCGTCCTCACGATTACCGACCTCCTGCGCAAGCACGGCGTCGTCGGCAAATTCGTCGAGTTCTACGGCGAGGGCGTCGGCGCAGTGCCGCTCGCCAACCGCGCCACGATCGGCAACATGAGCCCCGAGTTCGGCTCGACGGCCGCCATGTTCCCGATCGACGACGAGACCCTCAGCTACCTGCGCCTCACGGGCCGCAGCGAGGAGCAGGTCAAGCTCGTCGAGGCGTACGCCAAGGAGCAGCACCTCTGGCACGACCCGAGCAAGGAGCTCTCCTACTCGGAGTACCTCGAGCTCGACCTCTCGACCGTCGTCCCGTCGATCGCCGGCCCCCGTCGCCCGCAGGACCGCATCGAGCTGTCCAAGGCCAAGGGCCAGTTCGGCGCCGACCTCAACGACTACACGGCGGAAGACTTCGGACTCGTCGACGTCGCCGGCGAGGACAGCTTCCCGGCATCCGACCCCGCCAAGCTCACGCCGACCTCCGAGGACTCCGACGTCCGCGAGCAGCAGACGGCGCCGACCTTCTCGCACGACCGCAAGCCGGTTCAGGTGCAGGGTGCGGATGGCCAGAGCTACACGATCGACCACGGCTCCGTTGCCATCGCGGCCATCACGAGCTGCACCAACACCTCCAACCCCTCGGTCATGCTCGCGGCGGGCCTCCTCGCCAAGAAGGCGAGCGAGCGCGGACTGAAGGCGAAGCCGTGGGTCAAGACCACGCTCGCCCCCGGCTCGAAGGTCGTCACGAACTACTACGAGAAGGCCGGACTCACCGACTCGCTCGAGGCCCTCGGCTTCTACACGGTCGGTTACGGCTGCACGACGTGCATCGGCAACTCGGGTCCCTTGAACGAGGAGATCTCCGAGGCGATCAACGACAACGACCTCGCCGTCACCGCTGTTCTCTCCGGAAACCGCAACTTCGAGGGTCGCATCAACCCCGACGTGAAGATGAACTACCTGGCTTCGCCGCCACTGGTCATCGCCTACGCGCTTGCCGGAACGATGGACTTCGACTTCGAGACGCAGGCGCTCGGCAAGGACTCGGACGGGAAGGACGTCTTCCTCAGCGAGATCTGGCCGACCGCAGACGAGGTGCAGTCCACGATCGACACGTCGATCGACACGGACATGTTCACGCGCGAGTACGGGGCGGTCTTCGACGGCGACGAGCGCTGGCGCTCGCTCCCCACGCCCACCGGCGCCACGTTCGAGTGGGATGACCAGTCGACGTACGTCCGGAAGCCCCCGTACTTCGATGGCATGGTCATGGAGCTCACGCCGGTCACCGACATCAAGAGCGCGCGAGTGCTCGCCAAGCTCGGCGACTCGGTCACGACCGACCACATCAGCCCTGCTGGATCGATCAAGGCAGACAGCCCCGCCGGAAAATACCTGACGGAGCACGGCGTCGGTCGCAAGGACTTCAACTCCTACGGCTCGCGTCGCGGCAACCACGAGATCATGATCCGTGGAACGTTCGCGAACATCCGTCTCAAGAACCAGCTCCTCGACGGCGTCGAGGGCGGCTACACGCGTGACTTCACGCAGCCCGATGGACCGCAGTCGTTCATCTACGACGCCGCACAGAACTACGCGGAGTCCGGCACGCCGCTGGTCGTCCTCGGTGGCAAGGAGTACGGCTCCGGCTCTTCTCGCGACTGGGCTGCCAAGGGCACGAGCCTGCTCGGCGTCCGCGCCGTCATCGTCGAGAGCTTCGAGCGCATCCACCGCTCGAACCTCATCGGCATGGGTGTCGTCCCGCTGCAGTTCCCGGCAGGCGAGAGCTGGTCATCGCTCGGCCTCGATGGCACGGAGTCGATCTCGATCCAGGGCATCGAGCAGCTCAACGAGGGCTTCACGCCCAAGACGGTGCACGTCATCGCGGAGCCCACCTCTGACTCGCCCGAGGGCAAGCAGACGATCGAGTTCGACGCTGTCGTTCGCATCGACACCCCCGGTGAAGCCGACTACTACCGCAACGGCGGAATCCTGCAGTACGTGCTCCGCCAGCTCGCCACGGCGTAGCAGGCGCAGTGCAGAACCGAAGGGCGGAGCCGAGAGGCTCCGCCCTTCGGCGTCGTACACGATTCGCGCTTTCACTCGCTGAGAGCGGTCGCTGTGCGCATGCATCTCCGGTCGATACCGTTGGAGCGATTTCCCACGACGAAGGAGTTCCGCATGAGCACTGAGATTCCCATCCGCACCGTACTGAGCCCCGGCCGCTATGTGCAGGGCAAGGGCGCGCTCGCACGGCTCGGGGAGTTCGTCGCGCAGATCGGGTCGACCCCGCTGCTGCTCGCGGACGACTTCGTCTGGGACCTCCTCGGGGAGCGCCTCGCGACCTCGTTCACCGGGGGAGAGGCCGAGGTCCCGCGCGAGCGCTTCAATGGCGTCGCCTCCTCGGGTGAGATCGATCGCATCGTCGAGGTCATCAAGGCGAGCGGCAGCGATGTGATCGTCGCCGTCGGCGGGGGCAGCACGATCGACGCCGCGAAGGCCGCTGGCTACCTCGCTGGCGTCCGATGGGTGAGTGTCCCCACGGTCGCATCCACCGACGCGCCGACCTCGGCGCTCGCCGTCATCTACACGGAGGCGGGGGAGTTCGAGGAGTACCGCTTCTTCCCTCGCAACCCTGACCTCGTGCTCATCGACTCCCAGCTCGTGGCGGATGCACCCGCACGGTTCCTCGTGGCGGGGTTCGGCGATGCGCTGGCCACGTGGCTCGAGGCCCGTGCGACAAGCCGCTCCAACGCGAGCACGATGGCGGGCGGACTGCCCACGCAGACCGGCACGGCCCTCGCGAAGCTCAGCTGGGACGTCCTCTGGGAGAACGCGGCGATCGCGCTCGACGCCGTCGAGGACGGCGTCGTGACGCCAGCTCTCGAGCGGGCCATCGAGGCGAACACGCTGCTCTCGGGGCTCGGCTTCGAATCCGGTGGACTCGCCGCCGCCCACGCGATCCACAACGGTCTGACGGCCGCACCGCAGACGCACGGCCTGCAGCACGGCGAGAAGGTCAACATCGGATCGATCGCTCAGCTCATCCTGGAGGGGGCGCCCGCGGAGGAGATCCGCGATTTCATCGTCTTCACCACGAAGCTCGGGCTGCCGACGACGCTCACGGAGATCGGGCTCTCCACCGACGACAAGCACGAGTTGCGGCTCGTCGCCGAGGCTGCGACCGTGGCGGGGGAGACGATCCACAACATGCCGTTCGCGGTGTCGTCCGACGATGTCATCGCCGCGCTCACCTCGCTCGAGCGGCTCTCGCGCCGTATCCGTGCTGAGGCCGGGCTCCCCGAGCCGGTCAAGTACCACGCCAAGCACTGACGACGCCACGCGACGAAGGCGCCTCCTCACCCGAGCTTCGGGGGAGGAGGCGCCTTCGTCGTCAGCTGGCAGGATCGATCAGTGCGACGCAGCTCCGCGGATGGGCGGTGTGTGGAAGGTGCCTCCGAACGCCTTCTGCGAGGCTCCGACCCGGTCGAGGTACGGCGTGATGCCACCTGCCTGGAACGGGTAGCCAGCACCCAGGATGAGGCACAGGTCGATATCCTCGGGCGCCGCAACGACCTTCTCATCGAGCATCCGCTTGATCTCGTCGGCGAGACCGACCTCGACACGGTCCGCGAACGAGGCGGCGGTCATCGGTGTCTTGCCCCCGGCGACGATCTGCACGGCCTTCTTGTCGAAGCCCTTCACACGTCCCTTGCCGTCGCGGTCGTACAGCTTGCCGTAGTCGGCCAACCTGTGCAGGTTCTCCGACTCGAAGAACCGCTCAGGGAACGCCTTGTGATGCGTGTCGAGCACGTGGGCGCCGACCTTGAGCCCGACCAGCTCGAGCAGCTCGAACGGTGTCATCGGGAGGCCGATCCTGTCGAGCGCGTGGTCCACGGTCTCGAACGAGGTGCCGGTGTCGACCGCGTTCATGGCCTCGCCCAGGACCTTGGCGAGGACGCGGTTCACGACGAATCCTGGCGCATCCCTGGTGATGACGGCCGTCTTCTTGAGATTCTTGGCGGTTGCCATGGCCGTCGCCAGCGTCGCGTCGTCGGTGCTGTCGGTCCGCACGACCTCGATGAGCGGCATCTGCGCCACGGGGTTGAAGAAATGGAAGCCCACGAGGCGCTCCGGGTGTTCGAGCTGAGCGCCGATCTCCGCGACCGAGAGCGAGGAGGTGTTCGTAGCGAGAACGGTCTCCGGTCCGACGATCTTCTCGAAGTCCGCGAAGACCTGCTGCTTGACGCCCAGTTCCTCGAAGACCGCCTCGATGACCCAGTCGCAGTCCGCGAACTCTCCCCGGTCGGTCGTGCCGTGGACGAGGCCGATCAGTCGGCCGTACTCGTCGCTCTCGATCCGCCCCTTCTCGTGCAGCTTCTCGAGCTCGCGCCGAATGGCCGCGACTCCCGTGTCGACGCGGGCCTGGTCGAGGTCGGTGATGACGACCGGGACCTTGAGGCGACGCACGAAGAGCGTCGCGAACTGTGTCGCCATGAGTCCGGCACCGATGACGCCGACCTTGTCGATGCGGCGAGCGAGCGCCTTGTCCGGGGCTCCTGCGGGGCGCTTCGCGCGCTTCTGCACGAGGTTGAAGGCGTAGATCGATGCCACGAACTGGTCGCCGGAGATGAGGTCGGCCAGGGCCTCATCTTCCGCGGGGAAGCCCTTCTCGCGGTCGTCGCCCTTCGCGAGCTTGAGCAGCTCGAGCGCCCGGTAGGGAGCGAGTGCGACGGTGCCGAGCTTCTCCTCGAGCGACTTCCTCGCGATGCTGATCGCGAGATCCCACTTCGCGAGGCGCTCGAGGCGTCCGGGAGCATTCGGCCGCTTGACCTCGATGTCTCCGCCGATGACCTTGTCGGCCCACGCCAGCGAGTCCTCAAGGAAGTTCAAGCTCGGGAAGATCGCGTCGGCGATGCCGAGCTCCGCGACCTGGGGTCCCTTGAGCATCCTGTTCTGCTTGAGCGGATTCTCGATGATGACCTTGAGGGCGTTCTCGATGCCGATGAGGTTCGGGAGGATGCTCGCGCCTCCCCAGCCTGGAACGAGACCGAGGAAGGTCTCGGGCAGGGCGAACGCAGGAACAGTCGCGTCGACCGTGCGGTAGTCGGAGTTGAGCCCGATCTCGACGCCGCCTCCGAGCGCGAGACCGTTGTAGAACGTGAAGCTCGGTACGCCGAGCTTGCCGAGGGAGCCGAGCACCTCATGTCCGAGCCTCGCGAGGAGGAGCGCGACCTCTCGGCTCGGGATCGATCCCACGTTGGAGAGATCGGCTCCGGCTGCGAAGTTGAATCGCTTGCCCGTGATCGCAACCGCGTGGATGTCATGGGAGGAGGCGCGAGCGCGCAGGCCGGAGAGGACCTCGCCGAGTTGGGCGAGGGTCTCCGGTCCGAGCGTGTTCGGGCGCGTGTAGTCGTGGCCGTTGTCGAGGGTGATGAGGGCCAGCGTGCGGCCGCTCGGCAGTGTGACGTCACGGACGAGTGAGTGCGTCACGACCTCGTCGGTGCTCATTGCAAGCAGGGGAGCGTAGCGTGCTCGAAGATCGGTTGCCATGGTGCTCAGCGTCCCTTCTTGCCGAAGCCTCGGCGTGCGTGCGACTTGCCGTTCCAGTTCGGGTTCTCCCAGATGACCGTGCCGCCCTGTCCGAGTCCGACGCACATCGCGGTCAGTCCGAAGCGGACCTCCGGGTGCTCCTCGAACTGCTTCGCGAGCTGTGTCATGAGGCGAACACCGGAGGATGCGAGGGGGTGGCCGATGGCAATGGCTCCGCCGTACGGGTTGACCGAGGGGTCGTCGTCGTCGATGCCGTAGTGGTCGAGGAACGACAGCACCTGGACGGCGAAGGCCTCGTTGAGCTCGAAGAGTCCGATGTCGTCGATCGTCATGCCGGCACGGTCGAGGGCCTTCTCGGTCGAGGGCACGGGCCCGAGACCCATGACCTCGGGCTGGACTCCGGCGAACGCGAACGTCACCATGCGCATCTTCGGCGCGAGACCGAACTCCTTTGCGGCAGCGCTCGAGGCCAGGATCGCGGCGGTCGCGCCGTCGTTGAGTCCGCTGGCGTTTCCGGCCGTCACGCGACCGTGCGGGCGGAATGGAGTCTTCAGCGTCGAGAGCGTCGCCATGTTCGTCTCGGGTCGGAGCGTCTCGTCGCGGGTAGCGAGGCCCCAGCCGGCGTCGGATTCGATGGCGACGGGGATGAGGTCCGGCTGCAGCTGGCCGTTCTCGTAGGCGGCAGCGGCCTTCTGCTGGCTGCGCATCGCGTAGCGGTCGCTGCGTTCGCGCGTGAGCTGCGGGAATCGATCGTGGAGTCGCTCGGCGGTCTTGCCCATGTTCAGGGCGTCACCGCTGACGAGCTGCTCGGCGACGAAGCGCGGGTTTGGGTCTGCGCCGATGCCGAGCGGGTGCCTGCCCATGTGCTCGACGCCGCCGGCAATTGTGACGTCGTAGGCCCCAAAGCCGATGCCGGACCCCATGGTGGTGACGGCCGTCATGGCGCCTGCGCACATGCGGTCGATGGCGAGGCCGGGAACGGTGTTCGGAAGTCCCGCGAGGATCGCCGTGGATCGGCCGAGCGTCAGTCCCTGGTCGCCCTGCTGGGTTGTCGCGGCGATGGCGACGTCGTCGTAGCGTTCGTGCGGGATCTGCGGGTTCCGGTCGAGGAGACCCTTGATCGCCTTGACTGCGAGGTCATCCGCACGGGTCTTCCAGTACATGCCCTTCTCGCCCGCACGTCCGAATGGGGTTCGAACGCCGTCGATGAACAACACTTCTCGATTGGCCACACTGCCTCCAAGCATCTATTGACTCGGTCATCCTATGGATGCTCGCCTGATCGGAAGCCAATGCGTCGTGTGAAGCTACGAATCCTCGTCGTCCGGACCGGAAGTCAATTGGTCAGCTTCTACAAAAGCCGAGGCAATTCCCTGTGCAACTTCGCTGGTCTGCCAGGCCCGTGCGCCGAGCTCGCGCAGGTGCTCCGCGACGGCGTCGGCGGAGACAGGCTGGCGAGGGACCCAGGCGGCTCGCCGCAGTAGCTCAGGAGTCAGGAGGTTCTCGACGGGCATGTGGAGGGTCTCGGCGTGGGCCACGAGGAACTCGCGTGCGAGCTTGAGCCGGCGGTCCGCCTCGGGGGAGCGCTGCTCCCACTGGCGGTGGTGCGGCATCCGGTCCGGGTCTCGTGGGGCCTGCGGAGGCAGCTCCTCGGTCGTGAGGCCGCGCTCGACGGCACCCCACCAGCGATCGAGCTGGGTTCGGGATGCGCGTCCGGTGAATTCCTTCAGACGAGCCAGCTCGCCTCGAGTGCGGGGCATGGCCGTCGCGACCGCTGCGAGTGCTCGGTCGGGGAAGAGTCGGCCAGGAGCGGTGTCGGTAGTCCGCGCCGCATCGTCGCGAGAGAGCCAGAGCTCCCTCGCCACAGCGAGGGCCCGCGGGCTGCGAAGCCGGCTGATGCCGCCGATGCGTCGCCACGGGTCGGGCTTCTTGACCCCGAGCTCGCGAGTGAGGATGTCCGCGAACTCCTCGCGGGCGGCATCGAGCTTCTCTGCGTCGATGAGCTCCTGGTGGAGCTGGTCTCTGACGTCGATGAGCAGCTCCACGTCGAGCGCCGCGTACGCGAGCCAGGTCTCCGGCAATGGGCGAGTCGACCAATCGGCCGCTGAGTGCGCCTTCTCGAGTGAGATGCCGAGCAGGCGCTCGATGACGGCGCCGAGCCCGACTCTCTCGTACCCCAGGAGCCTCGCGGCCAGCTCGGTGTCGAAGATGAGGCTCGGGTCGAGGTCGAGCTCGCGGAGGCACGGAAGATCCTGTGTCGCGGCGTGGAAGATCCACTCCTCGTCTCCGATGATCTCCTGCAGCCGCGCGAGTGATCCCGTCGCGATCGGATCGATGAGGAGCGTGCCGCTCCCTCGCCGGTAGAGCTGCACCAGGTAGGCGCGCTCGGAATATCGGTATCCGGATGCGCGCTCCGCATCCACAGCAACGGGTCCCGTGCCGGCGGCGAGACGATCGAGTGCCGCCTGCAGCTGCGCTTCGGTCTCGATCACCTCCAGTCCGCCAGCTTTCAGACGGTCGGCATCAAGCCCCATCTTTCGCCTTCCTCAAGTGCTGAAGAACCTGGACCCCGTCGTCGGCCTCGGTCTCCGGGGGCATGCCCGCCAGCAGACAGAGCAGCTCGCCCCAGGCCTCGGCGTGAGCCGCGAGGTCCGTCTCCCGTGGAGTCCAGGATGCTCGGAGTTCGATCTGGGCACCCTCGCCCTGCTCTTCGAGCTCGCCGAAGCCCCGACCGTTGATGGTCGTTGCCGTGCCGGACGGGTGCTCGAAGGCCGCACCTCTGGACTCGAGGGCATCCATGAGCCACGACCAGGCAACGGGTGCGAGGAAGGGGTCGACGCCGATCTCGGGTTCGAGGGGAGCCTGTGCGAAGCACACGACGCGGAAGGCGCCGCGCCAGGCTTCTGGCTCGCTCTCATCGTGCAGCAGGATGAACCTGCCGGTTCCGAGTTCGGAATCGCTCGCGTGAGCAGTAGGTCGCACGTCTCCGGAGAGAGCGAGCGACTCGGGGGCCAGGTTCGCCGGGGGCCGGATCTCGCTCACCGTGAGGGCAGAGCGGAACTCGGCCGCACGGACCGCCTCTACGGCGGCCTCGAACTCCGGGGCGGATCGATGCAACGGGACAACCACGCGACGAGACTAGGCCTGGCCCTCGGCTCCGCAGATCAGGCGCGCCGTGTCGGAACGTCGCCCGTCCGGCGTGTTCACGGCCGGGTTGCGTCATCATCGACGTGATGTGTGCCGCAAAACGTGCCTCAACCGAGTCGTCGTCGTCGGCGACGAAACTCGCCGCAGCCTCGCTCGGCGCTCTCGTCGTGGGACTCGGGGCCGTCGTCGCGACCGCGTCGACCATGGTCGCGCGCGCAGTCGTCACCCCGCCGCGCCGCCGCAAGGATCCGGTCCGTCTGCTCGGCGTCGACAAGCAGGCGGGGACCGTCACGCTCGCGCGCACGCCGGAGACGGCCGCTCCCGGGCACTACAGCCTCGTCTTCGCGGCCGAGACGGGTCGCGCCAACGTGGGTGCCGTGGTCGACGAGTCGGAGCGCACCGTGACGAGGCGCTTCTGGGGCGAGCAGGGTGCGCAGCTCGAGCGCGTGCGGTCCGTGCGCCTGGCATCTGCTCCGCAGCTCTGGGTTCGAGACCTCAACCTGCCCTGGCGCTGGGTGGATGTGCAGACGCCGCTCGGTGCGATGCCAGCCTGGCTCATTCCCGCGGCCCAGGCCAGCGACTCGTGGGCGATCCACGTCCACGGTCGAGGCGCGGTCATGACGGAGCCCCTTCGCGCTGTTCCGCTCTTCCGCGGTCGAGGCTGGAACTCGCTCGTCGTGAGCTACCGCAACGACGCTCTGGCGCCGCCCTCGCCAGACGGCAAGTTCGGTCTCGGAGCCACGGAGTGGCGCGATGTCGAGTCGGCGATGGACTGGGCCGTGTCCAGGGGTGCACGGCGCATCATCCTCGTCGGCTGGTCGATGGGCGGGGGCACGGTGATGCAGGCGGCCCTCAACGCGCGACACCGGGAGCTCATCGCGGGCATCTTCCTCGAGTCTCCGGCGTTGAGCTGGCGATCGATCCTTCGATATCAAGGGTCGGCCATGCGGCTCCCTCGATTCGTCACCGCCCTCGGCATCTGGCTCATCGGCAGCCCGCTCGCCCGGCCGCTCCTCGGACTGGAGGCGCCGATTCCGCTCTCGAAGCTGGAGATCCTCGATCGGCTCGCAGAGCTGACGGTGCCGATCCTGCTCTTCCACTCGAGCGGTGACACGGTGGTGCCGGTCGAGGCGAGCCGCGAGCTCGCCAGGCGGCGCCCCGACCTCGTCACCTATCGGGAGTTCGAACGAGCGCTGCATACGCGGCTCTGGAACGTCGACAGCGGAAGATGGGAGCAGTCGCTGGACGAGTGGCTGGCGACCTTCTAGGAGAGTCCGGCCGCGGAGAGGCGCTCGAGCAGCTGGCGCTTCGCCCGCGCCTGAAGGGCAACCATGCCGCTTCGTCGCAGCGGCGAGACCAGATCCGTGAGACCGAGAGCGCTCGGGAGGTCCTCGGGGAGTCGCAGGAGAGCCTCCGGTTCCTGCCCATCCACGCCCTGGACGAGCGCAGCCGCGAAGCCCCGCGTCATCGGAGCGCCGGGTGGAACTGAGATCCTCAGGTGCACACGCCGCTCCGGCGTCAGTGAGACGTCGAAGAAGACCGGTGACTGGCACTCGATCACGCGCTCGAACGACTCGGCGTCGCCGGGGTCGACGCCGGGGAGCTCTGCACCGATCTCGGCAAGGAGCTCGAGGCGATCGCGGGGCGACACCTCGAGCAGCTCCTCGCGGAGCAGGTCGAGGGATTCCGGAAGCGTGACGTCGTGCATGCCACCACGGTACCGGGCAGGTGCCCTGGCGACGCGCAGCTGAGCGGCTGGCGGTAGGATCTGCAGGAGCCCGCACCGGGCATTACTCACTGGAAAGTACGAGGACTCCGTGGGCGTAGGCCGCTTGCTGCACCTGACCGAACTCTCACCGACCGTCACGGCGGCAGAGATGGTGAAGGACCTCGTGCCTCCCAGGCAGTTCGACGCCGCCAAGTTCGCCACCTACCGGCCCGATCCCGAGTATCCATCCCAGGCCGCCGCCGTCGAGGCGGGGGAGCGGTTCGCAGGAGTCAAGGCGGCCCCCGCGTCCGGGAGCAAGGGCCTCTTCGGGTTCCTCAAGAAGGCACCGCCGGTCAAGCCCGGCATCTATCTCGACGGCGGCTTCGGCGTCGGCAAGACGCACTTGCTCGCCTCGATCTGGCACGCGCATCCTGGCCGCAAGTACTTCGGCACCTTCATCGAGTACACCGCGCTCGTCGGCGCTCTCGGCTATGCCGAAGCCGTCCGTTCCCTGCGCGGAACCAGCCTCATCGCCATCGATGAGTTCGAGCTCGACGACCCGGGCGACACGATGGTCATGTCCAGACTCCTGGGTGAGCTCGTCGACTCGGGCACGAGCGTCGCCGCGACGAGCAACACCCCGCCGAACGCACTGGGCGAGGGGCGCTTCGCTGCCTCGGACTTCCTCCGCGAGATCACGAAGCTCGCTGGCGTCTTCGACACTCTCCGCATCGACGGAACCGACTACCGTCGCCGCGACATGTCCGGCCATGCCGCCGTCACGCCGCCGGAGCGCCTCGACTCGCTGGTGGACGACGCGGTCGCCGACGGCAGGTCGGTCGCGTACGACGGCTTCGACGATCTCGTGCAGCACCTCGCTACCGTGCATCCGTCCAAGTACGTCCGGCTCGTCGAGGACGTCGACCTCCTCGCCCTCCGCGATGTGCACGAGCTGACCGACCAGGCTGAGGCCCTCCGCTTCGTCGCCTTCATCGACCGCGTCTATGACGCGCAGATCCCCATCGCAGCATCTGGTCTCGCCCTCGACCGAATCTTCGGCGGTGGAATGATCGACGGCGGCTACCGCAAGAAGTACCTGCGCTGCGTCTCCAGGCTCATCGCCTCGACCGCGCAGGAGCAGACCGCCTCCGTGTGACGGGTGCGTCTCCTGCCGCGCCTCCGGTGGGGCATCGACGCTCGCGACACAGACTCGTAACACGCCGGGCCGCTCCGAAACATGATGGAAACGGTCCCGCCCCATCGCTGACACGCGCCTTGCGCAGACTCATTGCATCTCCCCACCCCGTGTCACGACGACGCGACCTCCAGGTCGCAGCACGGGTGGCGAAAGCGAGGATGCAATGGATACCGGTGGAACCGCCTGGCTGATGATCAGCGCAGCGCTTGTGCTCTTCATGACACCAGGACTCGCCCTCTTCTACGGCGGCATGGTGAAGGAAAAGAGCGTCGTGAGCATGATGATGCTCTCGTTCGGGGCCCTTGGCCTCGTCGCAGTGCTCTGGATCCTGTACGGCTACAACATGTCCGCTGTCTCGGGAGATTCCTTCTTCCAGTTCGCGGGTGACCCCTTCTCCGACTTCGCGCTGACCAACCTGATCCAGGACAGCAACGCGACCGCCGGTGCGGCATACGGCGGCACCTTCGCCATCATCACCACGGCCCTCATCTCTGGAGCCATCGCGGACCGAGCGAAGTTCGGTGCGTGGATGCTCTTCGCCGGTATCTTCGCGACGTTCGTGTACTTCCCCGTTGCTGCCTGGGTCTGGGGCGGTGGCTGGATCATGCAGCTCGGTGCGCAGCTCGGCTTCGAGGGCGTCGAGGTCATCGACTACGCGGGTGGCACGGCGGTGCACATCAACGCCGGAGCGGCCGCGCTGGCCCTCGCTCTTGTCCTCGGCAAGCGCGTCGGCTTCGGCAAGGGCATCACGCAGCCCCACAACGTTCCTCTTGTCCTCCTCGGAACCGCGATCCTCTGGTTCGGCTGGTTCGGCTTCAACGTCGGCGCGGCCTGGGGCGACCTTGAGGGCACCGAGTTCCCGGGACCCGGACTGCTCTTCATCAACACCATCGCGGCTCCCGCCGCGGGTATCCTCGGCTGGATCATCGTCGAGAAGCTGCGCAACGGCAAGGCGACCTCGATCGGCGCCGCCTCGGGTGCGATCGCAGGCCTCGTCGCGATCACACCGGCTTGCGCCGTGCTGACGCCAGGCTGGGCGCTGCTGCTCGGCCTCGTGTCCGGTGTCCTCTGCGCCTTCGCGATCGAGCTGAAGTTCAAGCTCGGCTTCGACGACTCGCTCGACGTCGTGGGCCTGCACCTCGTCGGCGGCCTTGTCGGCTCCATCTGGCCTGGCCTCTTCGCATTCGACACCGGTCTCTTCACCGGTGGCGGATTCGAGCAGCTCATCGTCCAGCTCATCGCTTCCCTCGGTGTCCTCCTCTACTCGTTCGGAGTGAGCTTCCTCGTGGCCTGGGTCATCCAGAAGACCATCGGCTTCCGGGTGCGCCACGAGGACGAAGTGGCCGGCGTCGACGTGGTCGTGCACGGCGAAACCGGTTACGCGCTGTCCCGCTGATCACGCGGACGGCCTTCGGGGGCCGTGCATCCACAGCTGTGGATGCACGG